>JAJZSS010000022.1 GCA_021849525.1 Chloroflexota bacterium | reverse complement strand
GGAAATGATTTAAGCAATCCCTGCTCACGGATCACCTGCACAACGGGTAAATAGATATACTCATACCAGGATTCCACTGCTTCATCCATCGGAACCGGAGCATTCCGCCGCTCCCCCATATACCAGCGGTGGTTTGATATTTGCTCGAGCAGGTGACTGTATAATCCTGAAGAAGACGTTTCGATCTGAGCATCGGGATGTAATCCGGTGAGGTTGGTAGCTTCCTGGAATATAGCCTGTTCTGCTTTCAAGACTAGCTGGTCGGTGGTTATATCCGGAGTGAGCGTGACCGGGGTATCGATCTCGATAATGTTGGCGTCAACATACACCTGGCCACGCTCACGGGCAACTGAAATCCGATGATTTCCATCTTTCACAAAATACACATCGCCGATTTTATATAATTCCACCGGGGGGAGATTGACTTCTTCGTAATGGGCTTTATCAATACTCAGCCAGCGGTCTCGGGTACGCGATTGAATGGGTAAAAACGCCCGATCAAAATCATGATACCGTCCCAGGCTGCCAATTATCTTATCCACTTCTACCTGGCGGATGCCCAGGTAATGCTGACCATGCACCGGCAGGTGCTGGCGAATCTCATCAAATGGCAGCAACTGGTTATTTTCTCCCGTTAGCCGGGCAATTATTTTTCGCCAGAAGCCACGCTTGACTGCGCGCTCGAAATCTTGTTGGGCTAAATAGTTAAAATCCATCCGGTCATCTCCTAATAAAAGCCCGAAAGACTTTATGGAGCAGGAGGAGTTAGATCAAGAAATTGATGATCTTCCGCATGCAGGTCGACCAATGTTTCTTGAAAATAAAATGTGTTGATTATTTTTGTTTTCCCGATAAGGCTGATCCGGGGGCTGTCTGGACGGTAAATATGCACGTGACCGTGGAAATAATAGGCAGGCTGAAAGATATGTACCAACCAGCGAAAGGCTTTGATACCCTGGTGGGGTAGATCATCATCATCGTGGATCCCCAAAGGAGGTGCATGGCTGATGAACACATCCAGATAACGCCCGTAACGCATTTTGTTTACCATCAACCCCGGGACCAGGCTCCATACGTGGCGCCACATTTCATCCTGCGAATATTGAAACTGCCCTGGACGATAACGCAAGCTCCCTTCGACGCCACCCAGCAACAGCCCTTTGTAATTGATGAGCTTGCGGTGGAGATCAATACCTCCCCCCGGAGCAGTCCGCTGGACTGGCCCGGTGTATTCCACAACTTTGTCGTGATTCCCGCGCACGTAAAAAAGGGGCACATCCAGGGAAGAAACCATAAACTCCAGGTAGTAATAGTCAATATCCCCACAACCGAAGATCATGTCCACATCTTTGAATCGATTTCGGATTTGAGGGCTATAGATAAAGGAAGCGATTTTATCGCTTACAGAAAGAACCTTCCACGGTCCCTGATCCGTCATAACACAAACCTGATTCTCATTTGCGCTTATTTTACCCATAAACTCGATTTTCACCCGGCACACTTCCTCGGCCTGATCCTGATCCGTTCAGTGATGGATTGATTACAATATGGCTTATGAAAATCCAGACCATCCTGCTCGAAGAAATAGACCATATCGAAGATACCGTAGTGGTGATCGATGTCCTGAGGGCATTTACGTCTACCGCATATGCTTTTGCAGCAGGAGCTGAATCAATCCAACTGGTTCGCACGGTCGGAGAAGCCCTGGCAATCCGTCAGGCTCAGCAAGATTCACTGGTGGTAGGTGAAGCAGGCGGCCTACGCCCGGACGGCTTTGATTTTGGGAATTCGCCCAATGATTTTATCGGTCAAAATCTGAGCGGACGCCGCCTGATACAACGCACCAGCGCCGGCACTCAGGGCGCAGTATTGAGCGTAGCCGCCCGTCACCTACTGGCAGCCAGTTTTGTTTGCGCTCGGGCGACAGTCCGGTTTATCCAATCCGTTCAACCGGATCAGGTGACCCTGGTTGTCACCGGCTCGCATACCGCCGATAATGGGGATGAAGACCGGGCATGCGCGGATTACTTAACCGCTGTGCTGCGTGGAGAGTCACCCAATTGGCAGGCTTTTGTTCTACGGGTGACTGAGTCAGAGGCAGGAAAACGGTTCACTGGCCAGCCGGGCGAGGAATTCGATCGTCGTGACCTGGAGAATGCGTTGCGATTGGATCGTTTCTCATTTGCGATGGTCGCCCATCTTGAAGCGAGTAAATTAATATTAAGACCTCACCGGATCTAATTCCCGGTCTTCTACCCCTTTTGTCATCTAAATAATGGATTTATGACACTTGCTGGATTGGTAGCTTCCGGCTATCTTAGTCGCATATGCCTCGTATCTTATTTCAGCCTGTAGCTAATGCTTAGACAGCTTCTCCTGGTTGCACTTATGGTTCTGCTCACAGCCTGCAGTGTGTCAGAATCGGGCGTGCGGTACATCTCTACACCCACTCTTGCTGTCGACCGCCTGGCCGTACCACCCCTGTCAGATAATCCCACTCAACTGGAAGCGGGCTCTTTTATTTATAAACAAGTGTGTATGGCCTGCCATGGGGATATCGGACAGGGATTGACCGAAGAATGGCGGCTGGAATGGGAAGAAGACTATAACTGCTGGCAATCGGAATGCCACAGCCCAAGCCACCCACCCTGGGGTTTCGAGATCCCAACAACCTGCTGCCCGTCTGTCAGCGGACAGGGGACTTTGATGCGTTTTGATACCGCGGCCGAGCTTTACACTTATCTCACCGAAACCATGCCCTGGTGGAGTCCCGGCAACCGCTCCACCCAGGAATACTGGGATGTAACTGCTTACTTATTAAACCAGAATGGGGCTCTGCCTGCGGAAGTGGAATTAAATGCTGGAAACGCAATGGTAATCCAGCTTCGTCCGGCATCCTCGCCGCCAGGTGATCTTCTTCCGGCGGTGATCATCCTGGTTGCCGCTCTGATCATGGCTGCCGGCCTGCTTGCCATTCAAAATCGCTGGTACGAAAAATCCTCCCCATAATTCGATGGTACAAAAGCTGAAATCCTGTGCTATAATATAGAATATTTGTTCTATAGAGCAGGATTGCACAGATGGACAGCGAACGAGTGGATGGATTTGGGATATTGGCGTTAGCCTTTCTGCTTTTTCTGGGTTTTCAGATCTTCACGGATCAGAATGTTCCTCAGCCTGCTTTAGCAATGGATGAAGCCAACCTGGTAACTGCGGACTCGTTTATTATCCAGACTCCAGAGCCGATCGATTATTCTGTGATAGGTCAACCCTACGAAGATTACCACCTCACCCAGGGACCCCATGGTTTCTCGTACGGTCATTCTGCGATCGATATCAGCGCAGGTGAAGGAGCAGAAATATTGTCTCCCATCTATGGCACCGTCACCGCAAATTACACGGATGAGCTGGGCAATCCGACTCTAATCCTTGAAAATGAGGTCTGGCAGCTCAGTTTGATGCATGGAGATTACATCGTCAATCCAGGTGATTCCGTGAGCATGGGCCAATCGATCGGCTATGAAAGCAATTTGGGCAATACAATCGATATGTTGGGACGTTCCTGTCGTGGGCGCAAATGCGGTTACCACACTCACTTGAATATTTATGATAAACGGATTGGCACGAACATTAATCCTTTAGACGTTTTACAACCCTGAAAGGTAACCTCTGTTCTTTGCCCGGTATAATCTTTTTAGTAGCTGGACGGGTTCACTATCCGTTTACAGCTTAGTGCAAGCGAGAATCTGATGTACAAAAGGCAAATCTTAACCGGTGTTTCTGGTTTCATCCTGTTGATCAGCCTGCTGGGCGTTTGGCCCATAAGCCAGGCATATGCCGATTCCACGACCGGTGAAATACCACCGGGTTTCACCTTGATCAATTCTACCCATGGGATCGAGCTATATCGTAAGGATTACAAAGGTGGGAATCCCGATTTTGTCCAAATTATCAACCTGAGCCAGGGAGCCAGAGTCGTCCCTTTGAATGGTGAAATTCGTGATCCTGGAGCCGGAAAAGGTGTTTTTGGCGGCAACGATGCCCGTTTTGCCGTCCGCACAATGGACCAGTACTGGCAGTCTCTGGCAAATAGCGCCGAGAATGCCTTTTGTGTTACCAATGGACAATTTTTCTTAATGGGAGAGACACCCACCCGCCTTCCATTTCCACTTAAAAAAGATGGTGAGTATCTGACTGATGGGTATGGAAAGAATGAATTTCCGGACAGGAAGCTGATGCTGGAGATCTGGGACGGGAAAGCCGATGTCCGCCCATTAACCCAGGCGGCATTCTATTCCTCCACCGCGCCGCAGATAGTTGCCGGGTTGGCTGAAGATGCCAATAAGCGAGCCGCCAAGTATGTGGGCAGGACATTTATCGGCGTTGACGATCGCGATCTCAATCACGAATACGAGACCATCTTGATACTGGTCACCAAGACAGCCCGCCAGGTCGACGTAGCCGATGTTTTGCGCAGTTTTGGAGCCGAGAAAGTGATGATGCTGGATGGCGGCGGGTCAGCCCAGCTGACCTGCCAGGGGCAGCCGTTTGTCAGCTCCGATCGGCCAATCCCGCAGGCCCTGGGGATCATTGCGGGGAACGAAACGATCCCACCAGTTCTCGCAGCTGCCGAGCTGGAAGTCGTCCAGGCTGTACAAGAGCCTTCGGCCATAGTTATAGAAAGTACTTCTGCGACGGCTGAGTTGGGCGTAACGCCTGTCGCTGTCCATATGGACGATTTGATGCTGATTCCAGCACTGATGCTTCCGGTGATAGGCATTGTGGCGCTGGTGATGGCACGTATCCGGCGGAACTACGCCAGCTATTAAAGCCGACGGGAGCTAAAAACAAACCACGCCCGGTCGGAGATGACCGGACGTGGTGCGCTAGCTATAAAGATGTAGACCTGAAAACAAAGCTAACACCCCCTGTTCAGGTAAGTCGTATTTGGTTTTACTGCAGAACGAGCTGGCCTCGCGCCTCGCCGGCCGGATTCAGGGCGGTATGGACATTTACGTACATCAAGCCATCGTTGAGGTACTGCATAAAAGTTGCCCCAGTGATCCCCGCTGCAGCCAGGAAAGTCGGTGTGATATCGCCAGACACCATTAAAGTTCCATCTGAGGAAGTTTCACAGGTTGTCACGATTGCAGCCGTCGGTCCAGAGCCGCACAAAGTAATCAGCACTGGCGCATTCTCGGCTGTCGATGCTGGACCATGTATATGAGCTCCAGCCACTGGACCCGAAAGCTTAAAGACCGAGAGGGCAAAGCGTGGGGTTCCGTTGATATTAGATACTAACACCATCGATCCCGAGGCTTTCGAGCCTGCTACATCATGCAGCTCGGCCCCGGTCGTCAATTTGGCTTTGAAAATAACCTTATTTGCCAGGACAGTAGCTGGTAGAGCAAATACGATCAATGCCACCATAGCCAGAATCACCAGACGATACTTACGGTTCATAGCATTACCTCCTTCTCTCAATCAATCATTAATATCTCAACGTGCAATCTTACTGTTACGATTTTACTATTTTTCATCAGATTGTAAAGGGTGATTTTCTATCTAAATTATCTGATATTACCCTGTCAACAATTAAGTGGTTTTCGTCAAATAATATTTGCTATACTATAAATAGATTTCCACAACCACACCGCTGGATTTTGATTTTATGGTTTGATGGGGACGGCAATGGAACGTAGTCTGACTCGCACGCACCACCTGCAGCAAATACCGGTGTTCGCATTGCGCAAGCAGTTGTACCTGTTACTGGACCAGCCCGGCCTGGTCGATCGTCTTCGGACGCGCATCCGAGAGACCACCAGGATCCAATCAGTCAATCCAACAGATACCATTCGCGGCTTGACCCGGGATAAATTAATCCTGCTCATCGAGGCATGCCCTGAGATCAGCCCAACCCAGATCGATCAATTATACGAAGAGTACCGCTACGGGCAAAATCCGACCCTATATATCTTCTTGTTCAATCCACACCGGGTAAAACGCCCCGATCGGGCAGAGATGGAAGCTGAGATCCGGCGTGAGATCGAAGCCTGGAATGCCCATATCGTCGAGGACCTCCCTTTAGTTCAGACTCTGCAATTGGAATCGCTGCTGGAATTCGCCGATCAGCCCAGGCTGCTCGAAGGCAGCTACTGGTTTTTACGACGCATCGACTATATCGATGCCGGGCAAAATCCAACCTCGACTTACGAAACGCTGTATGGCTTCTTCTGGCTCAATTTGGAAGCGGGCTATTGTGTCATCCACGGGCGCGAGCCGAGTATCCTCCACGGCCTGGAAATTGCTATCGAGCATGGAGCTGGCCTCAATCTGGTCAGTTTGATCATTACCACCGAGCTTAAGAACTCTCTGCCCTTCTTGCTAGAAGAATCGCTGCGCTCCAGCCGGCTGCACGACCCAGACCCCGAAAGCAGCCGCTTTCGCTGGATGACGATCACAGACGATACTCCCTATACCAAAGGCTACCGGGAGCTGGAAGCCAGCTACCCTGAAGTGCGCGACGCGCGCTATCGCGTTACGATCGATGAGCAGCGCGAAACTTCACTGACGATCCGTCTCGACCGGGGTGTGATCAGCCTGGCAGGCAAGTTGAGCGCCACCCAATTTCGCAATTGGGCGCTAATCAGTCTGGGCGAGATTATCACCAAAGTGCAAAGCCTGCACACCCAACCCACCCTGTTCATCCAGACCCGCGGTTTTCGCAATGTCCCCGAGCTGGCGCGTTATACTGCCGCCCAAAAAGATAGCCTGCTGCGGATAACGGCTGATATCTTAGAGCTGAAAGTCAAACCGGGTATCGGGTATCGTGCGACGGGCATCTCACCTCTGGCGCTTGCCAATCGCATGCAGCGCCTGATGAAGGTGTATGTGTATCTGAGCTGCCCTCAGGATGGCTGTGATCAGGAAGGTTATTTCGCTTGCGAGGTGTGTGGATGGACAGATTTTCAAATCGTAAAACGGGAGGAAGGCTTTGCGCTAAAATGCCCGAGACACCTCAGGCAGCCCTGGTCGGTTACCCCTCCTTTCCAGAGCGGATGTTTGAACGGGCACCCGGTCAACGTTGACCTGGATACATTGGAAGATAGCTTGCTGTTACTCCCCAGCGAACAACTGCTCAAAAGTATCTCAGAGTTGATCGGCAGATATATCCCCACCTATGACTTCGACTCAAAATCTGAAAGATTCTACATACGCAGCCGGCGAATTTATTACACCGCTGAACCAGCTGCGCCAGAACCGGTCCAACCGGTGACCATCTATAATACTATTCGCGTCGGAACTGTTGAAAGCGGTGGAACTGTGACCGGGGTCGCCCTGGATGGAAAAGGCTCAGCTGTTGTTCAAAACTAGCCTGGCCTGTTTTTCCAGTCGACCCCGGTGATGATCCAAAAAGATAGACTTATTCTACGGTCACACTTTTCGCCAGATTACGCGGCTGGTCCACATCCAGGCCGCGCAGAGCGGCAATATGATACGCCAGCATTTGCAGGGGAATGACGGTAGTAATGGGGCTGAGCATCCAGGGCGTCTCGGGAACCCAGAGTACATGATCTGCCTTGGAAGCAATCAGCTCATCGCCATCGGTCGCTACAGCAATCACCATTCCACCGCGAGCTTTGGCCTGCTCGATCTGGCTTAACATCTTATCGTACCAGGGGTCGCGCGGGGCAATCACGATGACCGGCAGATCATGATCGATCAGCGCAATCGGCCCGTGCTTCATCTCACCTGCCGGATACCCCTCTGCATGGATGTACGACAGCTCCTTCAGCTTGAGTGCGCCTTCGCTGGCGGTGGGCATATTGATGCCGCGACCCAAATACAGGCAGTTGGTGACATTCAGTAAGACCCGGGCTACTTTCTCTACTTCCGCTTCGCGATCCAGACAGCGACCTGCAAGATCAGGAACAAGGCGTAGATCGGCGATCAGCTTCCGGCGAGTGCTCTCATCCAAAACACCGCGCAAGTCCCCCAGTAAGATCGCCAGCATATACAGGTCCACCAGGGGAGCGGTGTACGCCTTGGTCGAGGCCACACCGATTTCCGGGCCGCTGAGCATCGAGATATAGCCATCGGCGATGCGCATGGCCTGCGAGCCAATCGCATTCACGATCGACCATAAACGCGCACCTTTTGAGCGCCCTTCTTCCATCGCCGCCAGGGTGTCCGCCGTCTCGCCCGACTGGCTGATGGCCAGGATGACGGTATCGCCATCAACGATCGGGTCGCGGTAGCGAAATTCTGAGGCAATGTCTACTTCTACCGGCAGGCGAGCAATTCGCTCGATCAGTACTTTTCCCACCGTCCCGGCGTGCCAGGCTGTGCCGGAGGCGACAATGGTGATTTTTTTAATGCTGCGGGCGATCTCAGGAGTCAGATTCAGCTCAGGTAAGAGGATTCGTGCCTGGTCGAAGTCGACTCGCCCGCCAATGGTATCGGTGAGCGAGCGCACCTGTTCATGGATCTCTTTTTCCATGAAGTGGCGGTATTCCCCTTTTTCCGCCGCGACAGGGTCCCAGGCAATAGTATGAATTTCATAGGGCAGCCCGGCACCGGTAAGGGATTGCACCGCCAGTCCCTGGCGGGTGATGGTCGCCATCTGACCGGACTCGAGGAAAACGACCCGGCGGGTATGATCCAGGATCGCCGGCAAATCGGAGGCTACATACATCTCGTCCTGCCCAACACCTATCACCACGCCTCCGGCATTGCCGATGCGGGCGGCGACGATTTTATCCGGTTCGCGAGAGGAGAGTAGAACCACCCCATGGGCACCTTTGAGGTGCCCCAGCGCCTGGCGGGCAGCTTCGGTCAGGTCGTAACCTGCGCCCAGGTAGTGTTCCACCAGGTGAACGATCACTTCGCTGTCGGTTTCTGATTTGAAGATCACACCTTCGGCCTGCAAATCTTCACGCAGCGCCAGATAGTTTTCGACAATCCCATTGTGAACAACCACCACATCTCCGGTCATCCCCATATGGGGGTGCGCATTGCGGGCATTCGGCTCACCGTGGGTCGCCCAGCGGGTATGCCCAATCCCAACATGCCCATGGACAGGCAAATCATGCACCAGAGTCGCCAGCCGGGAAAGTTTCCCAGCATCCCGCCGGACCTCGATATGCGAATTTTCCAGCACAGCCAGGCCAGCCGAATCGTAACCGCGGTATTCCAGCCGCTTGAGACCATTCAGAATGATCGGAGTGGCATCCTGCGGCCCAATATATCCAACAATTCCACACATGAAGAAGTCCCTCCATCCTTTGATGTCTAATCTCGCGCGCCAATCTGCCAGCGACAGGGTTAGCAGCCCTGCTTGCAGCGGCGTCGTTCAATCTGCCACTCACACAGTATTTTATCCGGCCAGTTACCTGGCCGGCGTTTGGCCTGTATGTTGTTTAGGAGGGAATGAAATTGGGTGGTAGCACACCCAGAGGGCTTCCGCTGATCTTTCGATTTTCCCGGACGGCAGGCTGGAAGCCTGCCGTTCAGCCAGATATGACTGCTTCCTGCTGATTATTCCGGTTAGCCCACCCTCGCGAGTGGGAACCCTCATCCTCGTCACCCCAAAAATGCTGGGGCCATGCGCTGTTTTCCCTCGGACAAAATTTACCGGTTCACCTCCATCGAATGTTCGTGTGCGCATTATACCGTATTTTTCAGCCATCTTCCTCAGGACACCAAACTGTTTAATTGTCTTACAACTTCGATCCAATCCGGAAACCGGATAGTATAATTAGGGTGCTCCACATAATTCCAATACCGCTAAATTCTCAGATGTGGATTCTGCACTTTATCCGTTGCCAATGACAATCTGCTTTGCAGGAGCCCAATTTTGTCGACACCCCAACCCAGCGCTCAAAAATGTTTTGTATGCGGCGTCTCAAATCCATTCGGTTTAAAGCTGCGCTTTTATCAGACATCGCCCGGGGAAGTGGTTGCAACCGTAACTATTCCCGAGCATTTTCAAGGTTATCCAGGCGTTGTCCATGGTGGCATCGTCGCTGCGATCCTGGATGAAGCCGGTGGGCGCAGCCAGATGTATAACGATCCCGAGCGACCCGAACGATTTATGTTCACCGCCAGTATGCAAATTCACTATCGTAAAAATGTACCTTCCGGCATTCCCCTGAGGCTGGTAGGAATCGCTGGAAAATGCAAGCAGCGCTCCGCCCAGGCGCACGGCGAGCTTTACGGACCCGAAGGAGACTTGCTGGCAGAAGCCGATCTGGTCCTGGTTGACCTGCCTGAAAGTTTTACTCGATCCACCAGCATCGATCTGACCGGTTGGAAAGTTTACCCAGAATGACCTTCAATCACGAACGGAGGCTGATCTCATATGATTGCTAATTATCACCGACCTGCTACCCTTGAGGATGCATTGGCGCTTCTCGCAGGCTCCGATATCCGGAGCATACCTATCGGCGGTGGAACTACCCTGAGCCAACGAAACGCAGAAGCGATTGAAATCGTGGATCTGCAGGCTTTAGGGTTGAATCTGGTCGAGCAGCGTGGAAACCAGATCGATTTGGGAGCCACATTGACTCTTCAGGCACTCAGTGAATTGGATGTTCTCCCACCAGCTCTGCGCAGCGCGGCCCAACGCGAAACGAGCTTCAACCTGCGCCAGGCCGGCACCCTGGCAGGGACACTGGTTGCCTGTGACGGGCGCTCGCCGCTGGCAGCCGCCATGCTGGCGATAGATGCACAGCTGGTGCTGATTTCAGCTCTCGACCGGAGCAGTGAAATCATCTCCTATGGTGAGATATTGCCGCTGCGAAAAACACACCTGGAGAAACGCCTGATCACCCAGATCACTATTCCAGGTAATGTACGCCTGGAATTAGAAATGGTAGGACGCACGTCAAAAGATTGGCCAGTGATCGGCGTCGCCGTTGCCCGGTGGCCTTCTGGGCGTACTCGCATAACGCTGATGGGATTTGGAGCGTTTCCCCGCCTGGCGCTGGATGGTCCGGAGCCCGGTGGAGCAATCGAGGCGGTTCAATTCGCGTGCGATACAGCTTCGGATGAGTGGGCGACGGCTGATTATCGCAAAGCTGCTGCCAGGGTCCTGGTCGAACGAACAATGACCCGCATAAGCATTTGATCTCAGACTACAGAGGGCAACAGAATGGATGATCTTTATGGATTTGAACTCCTTCGGGAGCAGGCCATCCCAGAAATAAACAGCCAGGCGCGCCTGTACAGGCATATACAATCTGGCGCACAGCTACTCTCCCTGGAAAATGAGGACACGAACA
>JAJZSS010000021.1 GCA_021849525.1 Chloroflexota bacterium | reverse complement strand
GCTTGCGCACAAAGGAACGCTATAACATACATGAGTCCAAACTCTTCTGAAAATGGGAATCCATTCAGCCGTGTAGTGGGCGATGAGCCTCGCCGCGGATTATCTACATGGCTAATTGGCCATCCCCTCCAAACTGCTGATGCCCCGCATCAAACGATAGGCAAAGCGATTGGTCTGGCGGTTTTCGCCTCCGATGCGCTTTCTTCTACTGCGTATGCAACCCAGGAAATCCTGGTTATCCTGGCTGTTGCTGGCACTGGGGCATTTGGATATGCCTTCCCGATCTCTTTGGCCATTGTTGTATTAATGGCTATTGTCACCATCTCTTATGAACAGACGATCCACGCCTACTCAGGTGGAGGTGGGGCTTATATTGTATCTCGGGATAATCTTGGCGAGCTGCCTGCCCAGATGGCTGGTGCAGCTTTACTGACCGACTACATTTTGACCGTCGCAGTGTCGATTTCATCCGGGGTTGCCCAAATTACTTCAGCATATCCGATGTTGCGCGATTATCGGATTGTGATCGCGGTGGGGTTAATTTTATTTGTCATGCTGATCAATTTACGCGGCGTTAAAGAATCCGGGGTTATTTTTGCCATCCCAACCTACTTTTTTATCGTAACGATGTTTATTATGCTGGCTGTTGGATTTGTAAAATTTGCTTCGGGTAATTTGGGGATGGTAATCGATCCGCCAACGATAGAGATGCTTGGCCCACTGGTGGCGATAACACCTTTCTTGATCTTGCATGCATTCTCATCTGGCACCTCCGCCATGACTGGTATTGAGGCGATATCGAATGGGATTACAGCATTTAAAGAACCACGCAGCAAGAATGCGGGGATTACTTTAATTGCTATGGCCTTGATTTTAGGAACTTTATTCCTGGGAATTACCTTTTTAACCGGTGAAATACATGCTATCCCGTCTGAACATGAAACCGTAATATCTCAACTGGCACGCACAATATTTAATGGGCGGGACATTTTATATTTAATGAGCATTACTGCAACCAGCGTGATTCTGATTATGGCTGCGAATACAGCTTTTGCAGATTTTCCCCGCCTGAGCGCTTTATTGGCTGCAGATGGTTTTCTACCACGGCAGTACGCTTTCCGTGGCAGCCGGCTGGTCTTCTCGAATGGGATTGTGTCGTTAGCAATTTTTGCAAGCATCCTGGTGGTAATCTTTCAAGCCAGTGTCACCGCGCTGATTCCGTTATATGCGATTGGTGTGTTCTTATCCTTTACATTATCTCAAACAGGGATGGCCCGGCGTTGGTTTAAAATTGGTCACTTAAAGCCCGGCGAGAAGATTGAGGAGCGGGGATCGACCCTAAGCTACGACAAACACTGGAATTTAAAAATGATTATCAACGGTTTTGGGGCGGTGCTGACTTTGGTTGTAATGTTAGTTTTCGCATACACAAAGTTTGCGGACGGGGCCTGGGTGGTGATTATCATCATTCCCCTGGTTGTGTATATTTTCTCTTCGATCCACCGCCATTATCGGCAGCTCGCGAAGAGCTTATCGCTCGAGGATTTTGGCGAGCCGCCTCTAACTCCTCGCCACCGGGTAATCTTGCCGATCTCAGGCGTTCATCGCGGGTCGTTGCTGGCTTTGCGCTACGCACGTACTTTATCGAATGATGTAACCGCAGTGCATGTGGCGATTGATCCAGTCGAAACCGAAAAGCTTGAAAAGAAATGGGAGATATGGGGAGAAGGAGTCCGTCTGGTCACTCTGAACTCACCCTACCGCTTGCTTCTGGAGCCCTTGATCGATTATATAGAAGAAGTTGCCAGCCAGCGACAACCGAACGATACGATTACTGTGGTAGTGCCACAGTTTGTTCCAAAACATTGGTATCATAATATATTGCATATGCAGACAGCATTTTTGCTGCGCTCTGCTTTGATTTTTAAACCGGGCATCATGATTACAGATGTACCTTATCAGGTTGAATAAACCTGCCTGATCCTGCTTTTTATGTGGAGTTGAAATTATGCGAGTCATTGTTGTGGGTTGTGGGCGCGTGGGCTCTGAGTTAGCCTTTCGCTTATTCGAAAAGGGACACAAAGTAACTGTCATTGATACCCAGCTCGCCTCTTTTGAGAACCTGGATTCAAGGTTCAGAGGAAGGACGGTTGAGGGGGAGGCCCTGAACGATGATGTCTTACAACGTGCTGGAATTGAGCAGGCCGATGCCATAGCGGTAGTCACCAGTTCAGACACCCTCAACACTGTCGTTGCTCATATAGCCCGTTCAGTCTTTCAAGTTCCGAACATCGTCGCCCGCAATTATGATCCGAACTGGCGAAAATTGCATGAAGTATTCGACCTCCAGGTCGTAAGCACCAGTAGTTGGGGTGCTCAACGAATCGAAGAATTACTTTACCATCAAGAAATGCGCACAGTATTTTCAGCAGGCAACGGCGAAGTCGAGATTTATGAATTTACGGTTCCTGAGGCGTGGGACAACCATCCTCTCATCGACCTGATCGGTATTGAAGAGTGTACCCCGGTTGCCATTACCCGTTCAGGCAAAGCTCTCCTACCAGGTATCAATGAAATTGTTAAAGAAGGCGATGCTATCCTGGTAAGTGCCACATTTGTAGGCACCAAAAAAATACGCGAATTTCTGAGTTCTGTTCAGGAGGGCTGATATGTTTGTAATCATTGCTGGAGCCGGGAGAACGGGCACACAATTAGCCCTATTTTTGTTAGCAGAAGGATATGATGTTCGGATCATAGAGCAGCGTCCACTGATTTTAAGCCGTATCCACCATGAATTGCCCACCGAAGTGATTTTCCAGGGTAATCCCACTGATCCAGATGTTTTAGAGACAGCCGGAATTAATAAAGCAGATGTATTGGCAGCCTGTACCCCCTCCGATGAGGACAACCTGGCGATATGCTTCCAGGCACGCAAGTTGTTTGGGATAGGACGTACAATCGCCCGGATTAATAACCCCCGGAACGCCTGGTTATTTACCGATAAATTTCACGTCGATGTCGCTCTGAATCAGTCGGCTGTGATGGCGAAGATGATCGAGGAAGAGATGTCGATGGGTGACATGGTAACTTTAATGAAGCTGCGGCATGGGGCTTACTCACTGGTCGAGGAAAAGATTCCTGCCGGTGCACGAGCGGTTGGGATTGCGATTAAAGATTTAACGCTTCCCCCTGAATGTGTGATTGCAGCCATTATCCGGCATGATGACCTGATCGTCCCGCGTGGTCCTACAGTATTGGAAGCTGGAGATGAGATATTGGCAGTGACCAACCGCCATGGAGCAGATGAACTGGCGAAACTGTTCTCTATCCCTGCCCGACAAGTTTAGTCTTCCTTAGAATTCAGTATTCACTATTTTAGAATGGCAGCAGTAGAAAATGCTGTCGGGGCATGATTGCTTCGCGCATGGCCAATGCAGATTGAAAACGATCGTTGCGATCGAATTCCAGCGCTTTGGCAATAATCCGGTTGGTTCGCTTGGAAACGGTAGGATTGAAAGGCAGGATCGAAGGTACGCCTGCTGCATAATTGGAAAACCCAGCGACTACCCGTTCCTTTGCAGAGGGTGGCAATCGCCCGGCGAGTAAATAATAGAAGGTTGCCCCCAAGCTGTATATATCACTGCGGGCGTCAGTCCCCCAACCCTGTTCGTCAAATTGCTCGGGAGGGGCATATTCCTGGGTACCAAATGTGTGGATGAAGGATTCGGCAGCCTCAATTTTACTTTCAGCTTGCTTCATGAGGCCAAAATCAACCAGAACAATCCGCCCTTCAGGCGTCAGGATCAGATTTTCCGGTTTAATGTCCCTGTGGATAACTGGAGCAGGACTGCTGTGTAGATAATGGAGTGCATCCAGAATTTGGAGCATCCAACCGATCACTCTACTTTCGTCCAGGATTTGATTTTGTCTTTGTGTCCGCTGGCTGATCTGCATCAGGGTGGATCCGGCGATATATTCCATCACCAGGTATTCATTCTGGTGATTATGGAATTGGTCTAATATTTTCGGAAGATTGGGATGATTCAGGCTTTGCAGGATGGCCATCTCGCGCCTGAGCTGTTCCTGGACCTGCCGCCTGGTTTCGGGGTCTTCACAGAACATTGGATCCAGGCAGGCCTCTTTGATAGCTACATTAATTTTATCTGCCTGGCGCTTCGCCAGATAAATTGCCCCCATCCCACCACGGGCGATTTCGCCTTCGATCTGGTAAACCCCATTTGGTCCGCGGAGCGTGTCCCCTACCGCAATTTGCGCCATGTGGATTCTCCAGTGAGTGGTAGTAATAAAAACCAAAACCTCCATGGCATTTTAGCATGGAGGTCTCGGCCGGCGTGGTGGGCGCGGAGGGGCTCGAACCCACGAACCTCACGGATGTGAACCGTGCGCTCTGACCAACTGAGCTACGCGCCCGTTTAGCGGACGAAATTATACCCGAATATATAGTGGATTGCAAGCATTCCCAGGGCGATATATAATAGATTGAAATTAAGCCTTTTCATTTACTGGTAAAAAATGTTTTCGGAGAGTATGGTAACTGATGAATTTTAAGCAAGCAGCAGCGGCTCGGGCTTTGAAGTACGTATCCAGCGGAATGTGCCTGGGTTTGGGTTCAGGCTCGACCAGCGCAATTTTTATTGATCTATTGGGAAAAGAGATCCAGTCTGGTCGATTGAACGATATTCGGGGTGTGCCCACATCCGAAGCAACAGCCCAGCAAGCACGCAGTCTGGGTATTCCTTTGGTTTCCCTGGATGACTGTTCCGTGCTCGACCTGGCGGTTGATGGCGCTGATGAAGTAGACCCTGATCTAAATTTAATCAAAGGCCTGGGAAAAGCCCTGCTGCGCGAAAAAATTGTCGAGATCCATGCCCGGCAGCTCATTATTATTGTCGATGAAACGAAAATGGTGCCGCGCCTGGGGAGTCGATGCGCTTTACCCATCGAGATCATTCCATTTGAAGCTGGCGCCCATATCCGCTGGTTGAATACCCTGGGGTGCCGGGCAGAGTTGTGGCGCGACAACAATAACTACCCCTTCGTAACGGACAACCATCATTATCTCGCTCGCTGCTGGTTTCCTGAGGGTATTCGGGATGTTCATGCCCTGGCGAGAAGCCTGGAATGCCGGCCTGGGATTGTGGAGCATGGGTTATTCCTGGATATGGCGGATCGGGTAATTGTAGCCGGCGCTGAAGGGATCAAACTAATGGAGCGGACTCCTTGAAAATTGAAATTGCAGCTTCAATATTGTCGGCAGATTTTGGTCATCTGGTCGAACAGGTCCAAAAGGCAGCCAATGCCGGCGTGGACCGGATTCATGTTGATGTGATGGATGGTCATTTTGTGCCCAATCTGACGATTGGACCATTGGTCCTGGAGGCTGTGCGTGAAGTTGCCAGTCAGGCGCGCCTGCCTCTGGATGTTCATTTGATGATTGAGCAGCCTGAAAGATTGATTCCGGAGTTTGCCGCTGCCGGAGCGGATTACCTGACTGTTCATGTAGAGACCTGCCCTCATTTACACCGTACAATTCAGATGATTCGCGAGCTGGGCATGAAGCCTGGAGTGACCTTGAATCCGGCGACATCCCTGATCAGCCTCGAGGAAATTTTGGGCGATGTAGACCAGGTACTCATTATGAGCGTAAATCCCGGATTTGGCGGTCAGAAGTATATTCCGGAAAGCACCGCCAGAATTACCCGGTTGCGCCAGATGCTGGACGAGCGTGGTCTGGACCAGGTTGCGATTGAGGTGGATGGTGGTATCAAAGCCGAGAATATTGCGCAGGTTGTAGCTGCAGGGGCGAATGTGTTGGTCGTCGGGTCTGGGATCTTTAATCAACAAGCCAGCATTGCTGAAAATGTAGCTGCGCTGCGCCAGGGGATCGCTTCTCAGGTTTAGTACGCTGTATTGGAAAACCAGGTATGGGATTGACCGGACAGCGTTCGTAAATTATAATTTTGATAATTCAATAGATAAACCTTCGGGGCAGGGTGAGAGCAAGCAGCAAGTCTGAAGTTGCTCAATTCCCGATCGGTGGTAAAGCCCACGAGCATAATGCGATTATCGCAGGATGCATGATCCGGTGTAACTCCGGAGCCGACGGTAAAGTCCGGATGAAAGAAGGCTATATGTCCATAAAGCGCGCGCCTGGAGCTCATTGTTCCGGGACTGGCCGCGCAGAAGCAGCTTAAACAGGCTGTGATTTGGACTACTTAGCACCTGCCTCCGGGTTTTTGGAAACCGGCAGGTGTTTTTTGATTAAGATAATGGATCACAACATGGAACAAATTGAGCGGCCTCCAATCTGGCCTAAAAGCTGGACGAACCGGATTTTAGTTCCCTTATCGATCATAGTTGCCCTTAGCGTGTGGTGGCTGGTCACCCGCTTGAGCTCCATCCCGGCGTTCATTTTTCCATCTCCCGGCCTGGTATGGGAGCGCTTCTACCAATTAATCCAGGATGGTAGTTTACTCCGCCATACGCTCATTACACTGGCGGAGATCGTTGCGGGTCTGGCTTTGGGAGTATCCACGGCCACAGCCCTGGGTTATTGGCTGGCAAAATCACCCCGGTTGGAAAAACTGTTTTCCCCATATATCGTCGCTTCCCAGGCTATTCCTACCATCGCGATCGCCCCGCTATTAATCATCTGGTTTGATGCCGGATTCCTATCAAAGGTATTAATCTGCGCATTGACAATATTTTTCCCGGTTCTGGTAAATACAGTCGTTGGGATACGCTCCGTGCCGGATGATTTGCGCGACCTGATGCGCTCTTTACAGGCAACCCGACTGCAGACCCTTAAAATGTTGGAAATTCCGGCGTCCATGCCGGTATTTCTGGGTGGCTTGCGGGTCGGTGCAACCTTATCAGTTATTGGTGCCGTGATCGGTGAATTTGTGGGCGCAGACCGCGGTCTGGGATTCTTGATCAACCGCGGTAAAGGCCAGTACGATACAGCCCTGGTTTTTGTTGCTGTATTTGTACTGATTGCCCTGGCGCTTGGCTTGTATGGCTGCGTGGCATGGGTAGAAGGGCGTCTGCTTGCGTGGCGCCAGAAACCTGAGCAAACGCTGGTTTCATAAAATTCGAAAAATTATGAATGGAGTGTCTACAATGATGAAAAAGCTCACATTGCTCTTAGGAATTACTGCCATAATTCTTACTTCCTGCACAAATGCTTTGAGTACACAGCCGCCCGGTTCGGATCTGGCTACGGATACCGCTGCTGCTACCAACGTCCTGGAAAAAATTCGCTTGCCGATGGGTTTTATTCCCAATGTTCAGTATGCTCCATTCTATGTAGCCCAGGCAAAAGGCTATTTTGCAGAAGCCGGCGTGGAAGTCGAATTTGATTATCGGATGGAGATTGATGGCATGGCTTTGGTAGGTGCAGGTGAGATACCTTTTTCGATCGCTTCGGGCGAACAGGTTCTTCTGGCACGCGCCCAGGATCTGCCGGTTGTGTACGTCCTCACCTGGTGGCAGGACTATCCGGTGGCTGTTAGCGCAAAAAAAACCGTTGGGTTGTACTCCCCTCAAGACATGGCGGGTAAAAAGATCGGCTTACCCGGGCTGTACGGCGCCAGTTATATCGGGTTGCGCGCCTTACTTCAAGCCGGTGGTTTGAAAGAAGAAGATGTAACCCTGGATTCAATTGGTTTCAACCAGGTCGAAGCGCTGGCGACTGATCAGGAACAGGTTGTCGTCGTTTATGCCAATAATGAACCGGTTCAATTTGCGGCCCAGGGAATTGAAGTGGATACCCTGCGGGTTGCTGACTATGTGGATTTAGCCTCAAACGGCCTGGTCACGAATGAATCGACTATCCAAAATAATCCCGACTTGATCAGGAGATTGAACGCCGCAATTCTTCGGGGTATCTCAGATACCCTGACCAATCCGGATGAAGCCTTTGAGATCAGTAAAAAATATGTCGAGGGTTTGGATGCAAATGCTGTCATCCAACGCCAGGTGCTGGAAGCAACGCTTGAATTCTGGCGCGCTGAGCAACTGGGAGTCTCACAGCCAGAGGCCTGGGAAAACATGCAGAAAGTGCTTCTGGATATGAAGTTGCTGACAAAGCCTATGGATTTGAATCAAGCCTTCACCAACGAGTTTGTTGTGAAATGAACCCACAACTCTCTGAGCAAGCTGATACTCAACCGATACTGGTCGTGGAGAATTTAAGCGCCACCTTTCAGAATGAGAATGGCGGACTGCAGGCGCTTGACCGGGTATCATTTCAGGTCTACTCGCGCCAGTTTTTATGTTTATTGGGTCCCTCGGGCAGCGGAAAAAGCACCCTGATCCGTACATTGGCCGGTCTGCTTCCTGTCACCCACGGGGAAATTTTATTTCAAGGCAAGCTTGGTCAACCCAATCGCAAGGTCGGGATTGTTTTTCAAAAAATCAACTTGATGCCATGGCGAACAGTCTCTGAAAACATTCGCCTGCCCCTGGAGGTTGAAGGGATTGAACCGCAGCAGGCAGCGGAAAGGGTGCAGGCAATGATCGATCTGGTGGGTCTGCAAGGCTTTGAAAACACCCTGCCGCGCGATCTATCCGGGGGAATGGCTCAACGCGTCGCGATCGCGCGTGCCCTGGTGCTTGACCAGGAGATGCTGCTTATGGATGAACCTTTCGGCGCTTTGGATGCGCTTACCCGCGAGCGTATGGGAACAGAATTGTTGCGCATCTGGCAGGCACGTCAGAAAACGGTTATCATGGTAACACATAGTATTTCCGAAGCCTTGTTCCTGGCCGACCGAGTGCTGGTGCTCAGTCATCGCCCTGGACGATTGATGCTCGACCTGGAAGTTCAATTACCTCGTCCAAGAAAAGATGAAATGCGATATACTCCGGTGTTTGGTGCTTTAGCCCAACAATTACGCTCGGCGATCGGAATAACCTGACTAGAGGATAGCGACCATGATCCGGAAAATAAATAGCTTGATTATTTTGTTGATATTATTAAGTTTTTCGGTCTCTGTTAAAGCACAACAAGCAATTTCTTACAGCACGGTGGTTGTCGATCTGTGGCCAGAATTTGACCGCCCGGAAATGCTGGTGATTTATCACCTTACCCTGTCACCCAGTGTATCGCTGCCCGCTGATGTTACTTTGCAAATTCCTGCCAGCGTCGGAGAGCCAAGCGCAGTAGCTGTGCGCCAGGCAGATGGTGCTCTGTTTACTGTCCAATACCAGCGTTCTGTCCGCGGCGAATGGGCGGAGATCAGTCTGATTGCTACGACGCCAGATATTCAGCTTGAGTATTATGACTCTTCCCTTACTAAGGACGGAAATCTGCGTAACTTTATTTTTCAGTGGCCAACGGAAATTTCGCCCGACTCGTTTGTGATCAATGTACAACAACCCGTCGGTGCAACCAGCATGGACATTAAGCCTGCACTGGGGAGTGAAGTAACTGGATCAGATGGATTGACCTATTACTCAGGCGAAGTAAGCTCTTTTCTCGAGGGATCGATTTTTGAGCTCGAGGTATCATATGAAAAGCAGGGGGATGATCTGAGTTTGAAGGATGTTCAGGTCCAACCCGGTTCTCCACTGGATACGAATGTTGCCGGGCAAAGTAAACCTGTTCAGTCTTATCTGCCCTGGATTTTGGGTGGTCTTGGAGCGGCGTTCATAGTGGGAGGTGTGCTCTGGTATTGGCAATCGGGGATTCGGCAGCCCATCCGCCCAAAACAACGCGAGCGGCGCAAGGCCAGTATCTCAACCGAAACCCAGGATGCTGAAGAGCCGGGTCAAACCTATTGCCACCAATGTGGTAAGCGGGCCGCCGCAGGGGATCGTTTTTGCAGGGTATGTGGGAGTAAGCTGCGGATCGAATCGTAATTCAATAACTGGTTATTAAATAAATCAAGGGCTGTCCAGGTATTCCGAGACAGCCCTTGATGATTCAAAAAAACAGAACTAAGGTGCTGGAGCGGTTTGAATCACAGGTGGTCGTGTCATCCCGGAGACCGCTCCGCCGCCGCTGATATCCTGCAAGCTGTCGTATAACACTTGCATTGAGTAATCAGCGTTGTGAGCGAAAGCGCCCGGATCCTTGGCGATCCACAAGAAGTTGTATGCAGCTTTCAACATGCGGGGTGTCCAACTGGCATAGCTATTATCCCGAACGGTTTCATCAGGATCAGCTACTCCGTCTGCATTGGTATCGACGAAGAAGTAGGGGTATGCTGCGCCCGAGTAAACGATCGCTGAGCCTGCCCGAGTAGCAGCATATTGCTGGATAGCAGCATAAAGCGCTTCTTCCATCGTAGCCACTTCATTGGCAACGCCTTCAGTGGTATCGCCATCACCATCAAAGTCGACTGGAGTTTCACCCATGCGGATGTTCTTCAGGTCCTCTGCCGTGCTGACGCCTGTATGGCAGCCAGCGCATGCGACCAGGTTATTTTCCAGTTCGTGGGCATTATGGCAGTTGATACAGGTGCTGAAGCCGTTGGCGTGCAGGTTACGGCCATTATATTGCTTGCCCTGATATTCGTAGGCGCCGCTGGCTTCGCTGCCAAACAGTGTGCCGCCGGCTGCAAAATAATGGGGATTGCGAACATTTAGGCCTTCAGTAACCTGGTCATCGCCAGTAGCACCGCTGCGCGCAATGGCAGCATTCACACTGACAACCGATTCACGCCCCTGGTGGCAGTTGAGGCAGATATTGGAGTTGTCTGCTTCACCGAAAGTAACAGTCTTGCCACTGGGTACTTTGACTGATGCTACCGGATACAGGCTGTAGTCAGTCAGGCTGGCGTGACAGGTGGTGCAGTTGAAGCCATTCACCACATGAGTGGAGACATTGACGCCTTCTTTCAGGAAGGTTGGCAGGCCGTCTGCCGAGTGGCACTTGGCGCAGCCACCCGGAACTTCACCTTCTGCATCCCAGTGCCGGAAGGCTTCTTCAGAACCGGCAAAGTGACCGGGGTCGATCCGTCGGGCGGTCGAAAGATCAACGGGATCGCTCAAGACGCTGTTGAGATCCTCGATAGAATCGTACAGCAGCTCGATGATGTACTTTCCGCCATGGGCATAGGCTCCGGGGTCCTTGGTTGCGGTCTGGTAGTTGAAACCGGCCTTCAGCAGGCGTCCCGTCCAGGCATTGAATGCGTTATCCGAATTACGCTCATCGTCATCGACTGCGCCATTGGCATTCAGATCGAGGAAGAAGTAAGGGTATGCTGCAAGGTCGTAAGCAATTGCAGCCCCCGCTTTCTCAGATGCATAAGCCTGGATGGCTTGCATGAGCAGCGTACGCAGCCCTTCGACCTCAGCGGCGATACCTTCAGTAATATCGCCATCACCATCGTAA
>JAJZSS010000020.1 GCA_021849525.1 Chloroflexota bacterium | reverse complement strand
GGGCTGGATTTTATTCCCTTATTTCAAGAACGCTTTGACCTGGTGATGCCGGCCACCCTGCTGGATTCTCCAGGGATGCAGCCATTACTCGATAGCCTGCAAAGCGCAGAAATCCGCCGCATCATCCAAAACCTGGAAGGTTATGACGCCAGCGAAACCGGTAAACAAATGACTCCCCAGCCTGGTTAAAGCTGAGGAGCTACCATATTCTACGTAAGCAGACGAAATTATGGATCAGTTCATCTCCTGCCGCCCAGAGAGGGCACGCAGGAGAGTGCTTTGATCAGCGTATTCCAGATCCCCGCCAACCGGCAAACCACGGGCCAGGCGGGTCATACGCACTCCGCTCGCCGCCAGCTGCTGCTGAAGGTACGAGGATGTGTAATCCCCTTCCATGCTTGGATTTGTCGCCAGGATGATTTCCACAACGCCGCCGGCCCGTACACGATCCAGCAGCTCGCGAACTTTCAGATCGTCCGGGCCGATGCCTTCGATCGGCGAGAGGGCGCCATGTAAGACATGATATCGACCCTGGTAAGCGGCGGTTCTTTCGAGGGCAAGCACATCGAGCGGCTCTTCCACCACGCAGATTATACCCGGGTCACGTTGCGGATCGCCGCAAATCTCACATTCCTGACGACCTGCCATGGTGATATTAAAGCAAATTGGGCAGTAGGTTGTATTGGACTTAAGCTCAAGCAATGCCTGAGCCAGGTCGTTTGGCAGCTCGTCCGAGGTACGCAGCAAATGGAAAGTCAGCCGCGAAGCCGTTTTGGGGCCAATCCCCGGCAGGCGGCTGAAAGCATTGATCAAATTCTGAATGGGTTCTGGAAGCAGTATACTCATCGATTGTGAGGCAAGCGAAGGCTACCTAAAAAGGCAAGCCACCCCCCGCCAGGGGCCCGAGTCGCTCGGCAGCCATGGCGCGCGATTTTTCAAGCGCTGAGTTAAAAGCCGTCAGGATCATATCCTGGAGCAGCTCGACATCGCCATCCTTCAGGATTTCCGGGTCAATCTCGACGGCTTGGCAGTGCTGGTCGCCAGTAACGCTCACCTTGACCGCGCCACCTCCTGCCGTAGCGCTGACGACTTCTGTGGCCAGTTGCGCCTGGGTGGCCTGAATCTGCTCTTGAAGTTTCTGTAATTGCTGCACCATACCCATCTGGTTAGGCATCTTCGGACCCTTAAATCCTTTGGACATCTTGATTCACTCCTCTGTATGCTGTAATTTATTGTACATCTACCAGCTCACCGCCCAGATCGCGCATCGCCGCGGCGACCATACCATCGCTTTCAACATCTGGAGGTAATGTTCCGCTCCGTCCGGCAGCGACAAAACACCGCATGGGCAAATCTAATCCCAAAACTTGCTGGATTGTCTGGCGAGTCAGGTCCATATGCTCGCCTTTTTCCATCTTCGTTTTGGCAAATTCACCGTTAAATCCTAAGAAAAGCACGCCATCTTTCATCCCGAAGGGCTTGCACGAATTCAGCAAGGCCTGGGTCTGCTTGCTGCGTTGACCGATGGTTTGGAGGATGCGCTTCCATTGCTCATTAACCCGTTTAAACGTTTGATCTTCGAGAGGCAAGCCGTCAACCGGGGTATTCACAGGAGCTACCTCGTCGTTCACAGATTCTACCGCAGCGGTGGATTCAACCCTTGGCTGCGTTTTCCGGGGAGCCATGGCCGGTTTCACTCTGGATGGTGCACTGGCAAGCTCTGGCTCCGTCTCGTCCGGCGGCTCTAAAGCCTCCACAAAAGCCAGCTCTAGAGGCAAAGAGGGCTGCCAGGCATTCTTGCTATCATTCGCGGCTGCATTGAATAAACGGATCAGGCGCAGCAGCTCCGCAGGCGTGAAGGTCTGGGCCTGGCGGGCCATGATCGCCCGGGTTTCCGATGTTGCGTCGATCTGATCGGCATTACCCATCCGCATCAACAGTAAATCCCGCAAATAATCAACAAATTGGCGGGCGAACTGGCGAGGATCGCTGCCCCCATCCAGCGCAAGCTGAAGAGTAGAAATACCCACGTCCGGCTGTCTGGCAATCAACGCTTCGACAATATCCAATACAGCCTGACTGGCAGCCGTTCCGAGCAGATTTTGAGCCATCTCCAGGGTAATCTTCTGCCCGGTAGAAGCCAGCTGATCCAACAGGGATATTGCATCGCGCAGCGCGCCGGTTGCCTGGCGGGCGATTAATGTCAGGGCATCCGTTGCGACGAGGATTTTCTCCTGTTCGGCTTTTATCCGCAGGAGGGCAACAATATCTGCAACCGGGATACGCCGGAATTCGTGCCGCTGGCAGCGCGAGAGAACGGTAGCAGGAATTTTGTGGATTTCCGTTGTCGCCAGGATGAAGATTGCATGCGACGGAGGCTCTTCCAGGGTCTTCAACAGAGCGTTGAAGGCTGCAGTTGAGAGCATATGAACTTCATCGATGATATAGACTTTATAACGACCCTGGTTAGGGGAGAAGTTGATCTTGTCCCGCAGATCGCGCACATCGTCGACGCTGGTATTTGAAGCGGCATCGATCTCGATCAAATCAAGGAACCGGCTTTCACTCACCGCTTTACAATGGGCGCACTCGCCGCAGGGACGCTGTGCCAGGTCATCGGCGAGACAGTTCACAGCCTTTGCCAGGAGGCGGGCAGTAGTCGTTTTGCCTGTGCCGCGTGGCCCGGCGAACAAATAGGCATGCGCAACGCGCTCTGCAATCAACGCATTGTGCAGGGTTTGAATCACATGTTCTTGCCCCACCACCTCATCCCAGGTTTGGGGCCGCCATTTGCGATATAAAGCCTGTGACATGGCTAGAGTCTATCAGAAGGGGGCGCAGCGGTCAACCGCTCGATCTCACGTTGCACATTGATCGCGGGCATTTGAAAATCTACAGCAGGCGCCTGTAAGTTGTAATCACGAACGCGCTGGTTGAGGTGCTGCACCTGGTTAGAAAAGCTTTCCAGCGCCTGGTGCCATTCGTTTGTTATCTGATCTGCAGGAAATTTTTTTGCTTCGATTGAGTTACGCCAGTCCCAGCTTCGCGCGAGGTTGCCACAAGCGGCTGCAAATTCTTGCTCGATATCATGGCGCTGCTCAATCCAGGGTAACACAAACCCATTGGATTGCAGGAGATGGTAAGCCAGGCGCCATTCGGGATTGGCATGCGGATTATCGCCCAGGTGAAGAGGCTTGCCTTTACCGGGCAAATCGCCAAATTTACCAGCAAGCATCGCCTGCCGGATCAACTCTTCAATGTCGGGCATGGCTGACTTCCACGGATAAATCGCGGGTCAAGGCACCTGATAAGAGCTGACGATATTGCCAGCCGCGTCCAGCAATTCAACCTTCTCTCCGCTTTGAAGGATAGGCTGGTCCAATCCCCAAAAGAGGTCGACCACTGTGTTATTGCCGACCCGGGTTTGAATGCTGATCGCTCCGTCTTTGAAGAGAGTCAGCTCCGGGAAAATAAATTCATGACCATCTGCGTCGCGCAATTTCCAGCCAGCCAGTGAAACCTCTCCTTCGCCAGAATGCTTCACCAGCACGCGCTCGCTTGCCAGATCGCCCACACCAATCACACTTTCAATAACCACGTTTGCTGGCGCGAGCACTGCTTCGGGTGCCGCCGTAGGGAGTGGAATTTGCAGGACTTCGCCAACACCCAGGACATTTGGATTGGTAAAGCCGTTGAAATCGAGCAATTCTTGCATGGGGATCTCGAATTCATCGGCGATGGAAGCAAATGTATCGCCATCCCGGACAGTGTAGATATAGACTTTCGGCGTCGGAGTCATTTCGGGTAAAGGAGGTGCAACCTCAGCCAGCGAAGTAGCAGCTGGCGTGGGTGTATCTTGCGCAAAGATCGAGCTGATTGCAATCGGCAGCAATCCACCTGTGCTGGACCCTTGAGCCCGATCCCAAATGCTAAGCACCGCAAATGTCGTACAGGCTGATACCAGAATATTCAAGAACAGGTAATAAAACAGGCGCTTCGATCCCTTCATGGCTCTCTTCTCCCAGCGAAATCATAGCATAAATCAATGGATGTGCCAACATCAACTGGACAATTTGACTCTCGCTCGATTCAACACTACAATCCAACTATGAGCTACATCATCGATGGGCACAATCTGATCCCCAACATCCAGGGCTTGAGCTTACAAGACCCGGATGACGAGGCGCAATTGATCTCTTTGTTGCAAGAATTCTGCCGCGCGGCACGAAAAACCGTCGAAGTCTATTTTGATAATGCGCCTGCCGGGCAAGCTCACAACCGTAAATATGGGGCCGTCAAGGCTTATTTTGTCCGCCAGGGAATTACGGCAGACCAGGCGATCGAAGCACGCTTATTGCGTTTGGGTAAACAAGCCCGCCAATGGACTGTCGTAAGTTCCGATAGGCGAGTACAAACTGCCGCCAAAGCTGCCCATGCAAACGTGATTTCCTCCGATACGTTTGCCAGACTTATGTACGAGGCGGGTCAGAGAGAACCATCTTCCAACGAAAATCAACCTGCTTTGAATGCCACAGAAATCGAGGAATGGCTGCGTTTGTTTGGCAAGGATGATCCTCCGATTAAATAAGACTATTATGGTCTTATTTAACTTAATCTATATTAATGTATATTGGATCAAAATAGTGTAATATGGATATGCTGACACCTGCCCTCCTATTACTGGTATTTCAGGTGTCGAGCTACCCACGAGACCCACAGCACGTCCCCCCCGTGTTGTCGTCTCTGGTAGCCCTCCTTAGATTGCCGGGCGTGTCCCCCCCACGTCCGGCAGTCCATTTAATTTATTTATCGCTGGCAGGATATAAACGTTTGACCACCATGAGGGTCATGTCATCCTGAGGCGGAGCATCCCCCGAAAATATACTCACCGATTCGTCAATTGCCTCCAATGTTTCCTGGGCTGTTGTAAAGCCGGCTCCTTCACCTGGCTCTTCAACCCAATCCACTTCAGCCTGCAGTGTGGTCTGTAAGCGTGTTTCTCCATACATCTCGCCATCAGCAGAGAACGCCTCGGTCACTCCATCGGTATAGCACACCAGCGTATCCCCTGGCTTAAGGACGATCTGGTATTCGAGAATTGGATTTTCCATCTCAACGCCTACCGCCATACCTGTCCGGATCAGGCGTTCAATTTCCAGGGTGTTACTACGCAATAACAGTGGAGGGTTGTGCCCTGCATTGGCATATACCAGCTGGCCGTCATCAGCCGAGAGGACCGCATAAAAGATCGTCACAAACATTCCTTCGCGCGTATCCGGAGTTAAGACCTCATTCACCCGTCCTAAAACAGCACCAGGCGAATCGAATTCTCGGATGGTGGCCCGCACCAGTGTCCGCACGAGGGTCATAAACAAAGCGGCAGGCAAGCCTTTATCCGCCGCGTCGGCAATCACCAGACCTAGACGCCGGCCAGGTAATTCGAAAACATCGTAGAAATCACCGCCCACTTCTCGAGCAGTGCGCCAGAGAGCTGCCAGATCCCAGCCTGGAAGGACGGGCAAATGTTCTGGCAGAAAGGTGCGCTGGATATCACGGGCCAACTGCAGCTCGCGTTCCAGCCGTCCTTGTTCGACCGTTTGCATTTGCAGCCGCTCATTGTAAATTGCCAGAGCAGCCTGCTGGGTAATGCCGGTAATAATCTCCAGGCGTTTCTTGCGTAAGCTGCGTAAAGCGCGGCCGCCTTCCCGCCCGCCCATTGAATCTACTTCAGGCTCCTCGACCAGCATCACGCCCAGAACTTCACCTTTGGCAATGAGCGGGAAGGCAATCAGCAGGCGCAAATCGCTTTCAAAATATTCATCGACAACCGCAGCATCTTCCAGGACGATCTGTGCCCATAAGTCTGGCGGCTCAAGCCCTGCAAGCTCAGGTGAGTGCAATTCTGGAGAGCTGGCAGGGAAAGCGACCGGGGTCAGCATCTGCAATGCCGAATCAAGCAGATCAAACTCACCTAATAAGTAAACGCGTCCATTGGCATTGCGCGGCAAACCATATGATTCAGCCAGCATGAAACTGGCTTCTTCTTCCTGCCACAAGAAAACCATGCTCCGGCGTACTCCAACCAGGATTGGCGTGATCCGCACGATCGCAGACAGGATATCCTCCAGTTCGGTCAGGCTGGTTACTGCTTGAGCCACCTGGAGTAAAGCTACCGAAACATAGGCTTCTTCACGCTGGGCTTTTTGCAGGCGGAAGTTTTCCACCGCCACCGCCGTCTGGTGGGCTATGCCCTGAATGATCGCCAGACGCTCGTCAAATTGCCGGATGAGGGTATCGGCATGATTTCCATTTCTGAGATCATTACTGTAATCTACTAAAAATGTTCCGGATACCTCGCCTCGGGAAATCATAGGCACCAGAACCAGAAGCTCCACTCCCGGCAGCAAGGCTGGACCACGATTATCGAATAAAACCCCATCCAGATTGGGATCATCTTCCAGACCGTGTAAAATGATCGGTTTTTTCTCGTCACGCAGCCGGTCAAGGACTGCCGAGTCACCAGGCGCGAACCGCCAGTGCTCGAATTCATTTTTTTGTTCTGAGGTGAGGCCTTCGTATGCTGCCGGAAGGAAAGCTTCTTCAAGCTCATCCCAAAGATAGAGCGCGCAAGACCGTACACCGATCAGCATGGGTGTGATCCGCACAATCGTCGACAACATTTCATTCAGATTAGTCAGATTTTGCGAGGCTTCCGATACCTGCAATAGAACCGTTGAAACCCAGGCCTGCTCGTGGGCAGCCTCATATAAACGAGTGTTTTCAATCGCCACCGAGGCATAGCTGGCGAAAGCTGCCGTCATCGCCTGTGCCTCCGAACCATAACGACCGGCAGTGTGGTGCCCCAGAGCCAATACACCCAAGGCTTGCTCCCCTACTCGTAAAGGAGCTGCGATTGCCGAATAATCGGACGGAAGATTAAGTGCACGCCCGAGCAACTCGTAAGGCGATTCAGCACTGCGAATCAGCGGCACGGCTGAATCCAGGGACTGGATCAACCAGGAGGTCAATTCTTCATCCTTCGCCAGCGGTTGGTCCTGTTGTATTTTTGCGACCAGATCTTCGAGGTGAACGCCGCGGCTCAACTCAAAGGGGTTATGCTCCAGGCCTAAAACCGCTCCCAACCGAAGATGAGGTGATCCACGCGGCGTACCATCTGCACTCTCGAACTCATCCAGCAGCCAGATGAACGCTGCATCGCAGGGTAAGTTGCGTTCCAGCTCGGCAAGGACCGCATCCAATACCTGATCCAGATCTACATCGGCCGATAACAGCCCGGCTACTTCGTGCAGGCTGTCTGCTACCTGGCGGCGCCATTTCTCCGTCCGGTAGAGGAATGCATTACGCAGCGCTACTGCGATCGTATCCGCCAGGGCCTCAAACAAGAAACGGTCCTCTTCGCTAAATTCGTTCAAGCGATCGCTCTGGATATCGATTACCCCCAGGACCTCATTCCCATAAACTAACGGCACAGCCAGCTCAGAGCTGGTATTTTCAGGCGGCAGATCGGAAGGCCGGTAGCGGGGCTCCTGGCTGACATCGTTTACCAGGAGTGTATTGGCGTGGCGCGCCACCCAGGGAATAATCCCTTGCGGATCGTCAAGATCGAAAGAGAAACCTTCTTCACGCAGCGTATGGCGACGTGGGTCGGTGCCGGCTTGAAAAATGATCTTTCGCCGCCCCGGGTGGACTGTAAAAAGGTGGACATAGGAATAGCCAAAGCGTTTCTGGATCAGGTTAACCACCTGATCCAGTAGTTCATCCAGATTCAGGATCGATGTGATGGCGCTGCTTACTTCTGAGATTGTGGTCAGCTGCTCGGCGCGGCGCATGAGCACGGTATACAGGCGGGTATCTTCTACTGCGATAGCGATATTCCCAGCCAATGCCCGCAGGACCAGCATATCCACTTCTTGAAACGCACCTGGATGGTCGCTCTGAACATCCAGGACACCCACAACCCGCTCTTCAATTTTCAACGGTAGAGATGCTTCAGCCCTGGTGTCTGGGAGCAAATCCGAATCCAGGAAACGCGGCTCCTGGGTAACATCATTGGCGATAATCTCTTGACCCAATTGGGCGACCTGCCCGATCATTCCATTCCCAATCCGAATGAATAATGGCTCGCCAGTCGGACGGCGATCACTCGATCCGGGTGGTGGCTCACCCCCCGCGCTGGCCCGGAAATTCAAGATGTCCTCGCCTGGCTCTACAGTAAAAATGGCCACATAGTAATAGCCGAAAGTTTCCTGGATCAAGGAGGTCAGCTGGCGGGTGAGTTCGTTCAGGTCGCGCTGATTAACAATCTGCGAGCTGACATGTTGCACCAGGGCCAGCTGCTCCACTCGCCAGCGCTCCAATGCTAAACGCCGCGCAGCCTGCAAGCCAATCAGCGCCTGAGAGGCAATCCCATCTAACATGGCGATGTCATCCGGGTTAAACGGATTTTTGTGAGATCGCTCAGCCTGCAGCACCCCCAAAATTTCACTCCCCGGGCTCCGGATGGGAAAAGCAATCACCTGGCATAAACCCTGGCTATCCAGACACCCCTTATCCGGAAATATTTCCGAGGTGTTTCCGGCCGCATCAATACCGCAAATCTGGCGAGAGCGGCAAGCCTCTTCCATCAATGGCGTACATGCGTCGCCAGAAAATTTATCCATTTCCAGGTGCTCAGCATCGCCGCCATATAACCAGGAGAGGCTTGGGAGGAGCGCCTCAGCGAGCCATAGTTTTACCCGGCAGTTTAATATATGCTCAGTTTGGGAAACAATTTCAGTCCGCTGGGCGATCATGGTCGCCACAGCGTCCCTGGCCGAGGCATGTAGACCCTGGTTGCTATCGCGACCAGAATCTACAGGGATGCTTAAATCTTGAAGTCGTTCACCCAGGGCAAGAATCTGGCGCCAAAGTCTCGAGGGTTCCACAGGAAGCTCGCCATTCATCCCCGACCTTCTTTACGCTTAATCATCGTAAGAATATTACAGTCTTTAAGATCCCCCTTGCCCGGAACAACTGTAAATGTGACATCGTCCATGAGCTGGCGCATGAAAAAGAGACCCAAACCTCCTGGCTGGCGCTCCTCGATATCCGAGGTCAGGTCTGGGTCAGAGATTTTTGAAGGATCGAAATGATGCCCACAATCTTTTAGAGTAATTTTCAGGCTACCGGGAGTGATCAGACAGGTACATTCGATCAGCTCCTGTGATTCGCCGCCATAGGCATGCTCAATGATATTCGATGAGGCTTCATCAACAGCCAGCTGAACCGCATAAATCTCGGCGGACTCCAACCCGGAATCGCGCGCCGCATCCCCAACAAACACACGGATATCGTCCAGATTTTCAAACTGGGCAGTGTAGACCGCCTGGCGAGTTTCGCAGCATGCCTCAGAGCTACTCATACGTTACCTGTAATATAAGAGGGATGCAAGCAAGGCTTTCGGCCTTATCCGCATCCCTCAAGAATCTTCCAGTCATGATCAGGCAGCATACCGCTGCCTGTCACCCACCCTGGACAATTTAGAAGCTTCCCACCGCACCGGTGACATCCTCAAAAAACTTGAAGAGCGGGACAAAACCAGCCAGATCCATTGCTTCATAAACCCGCTGTGGCACCAGTGCCAGAACTACCTCGCCCCGGTTATATCGCTTGCAAACCTTTTGGGCGCTGATCAGAACCCGCAAGCCTGCACTGGACATAAACTCAACATTCTCTAAATCCAGAACGATTTTGTACCGTCCATCATTCATCACAGAATCAAGAGCCTCTGCAAATTTTGGCGCAGTCGCGCTGTCGATCCTGCCTGTGACTTTGATCAAATCACAATGCTTGAATTGGGTCAGGGTTGTATCCATTACTGGGCCTCCGCTTCGCAATTTTTCCCGGCTTTTATGCGTAAATGATTATAACATGAGTATTTTGACAATAGTTGGCTGTACCCTATCTCCAAAAATATTTAACCAGAATATGGATACATCCTGATAAAATTGCACCCATACAGGTAACAAATTTCGTTGGATCCAAAATGATTGGGGCATGTGACGGGGCGCAGTTAATTATCCAACGCTTTCCACAGCTCTCATCAAATGAATAATCAACCCCTGAAAAGGAGCTAAGCATGCAGCCTCTATCACGATATCGCTGGTTCGTTGTAGCTGTCTTTTTCATGTTCATGCTTTTACACCAATCCGATAAACTGATGATCGGTCCTCTGACCACGCCGATTATGGAGACGTTTGGTATCGACGAGGTCCAGATGGGAGCGGTTTTCACCGGAGCCTTACTGATTGGAGCATTTTTTTATCCTTTGTGGGGCTATCTGTATGATCGCTTTGCCAGAGGAAAATTACTTGCACTGGCATCCTTGATCTGGGGAGCCACCACCTGGCTCAGCGCGATCGCTCCTACTTATCCAGCCTTCATTGCCTCACGCGCCTCAACCGGGGTCGACGACTCCAGCTATCCCGGCATTTACAGCCTGATCGCCGATTATTTTGATCCTAAAATGCGAGGCAAGGTTTATGGTTTGGTTCAGCTCTCTCAGCCACTGGGCTATATGGCTGGACTGCTGATTGCCACCCTGCTCAGCGGAGTGATCGGCTGGCGAGGGGTTTTTTATATCACAGGCTCCCTGGGTTTGGTCCTCGCTGTAGTAATCTTCTTTGGCATCAAAGAAGCGCCGAGGGGGCGCAGTGAGCCAGAAATGGCAAATCTGGAGCAGATTGGGATATATCGCTTCGACAAGAAAATCGCTATAGGATTGTTCAAAGAGAAAAGTCTACTTTTGCTTTTCGCCCAGGGATTTGTGGGCGTCTTTCCCTGGAACGTGATCACCTACTGGATCTTTCGCTATCTCGAAACTGAGCGCAATTACACCTCTGACCAGGTCTTGATGACGATGGCGCCAGCGGTCCTCGTGTTGGCTGTTGGATATTTTGTTGGTGGGGCAGCCGGTGATTATTTCTTCAAACGCACACCGCGCGGCCGGGTTCTGGTATCGATGGCTGCTGTGCTGATCGGGGCAGTCCTGCTGACGCTCACCCTGCGTGTGCCTATCGAAAACCAATCCCTCTTTCTGGTTATGCTGATGGCAACGGCTTTGTTCATTCCTTTTGCATCACCCAATGTTGTCTCGACGGTGTACGATATCACCCTGCCTGAAGTACGGTCGACCGCGCTGGCAATCCAATATTTCATCGAAAATGCCGGTGCGGCGCTGGCTCCCTTGCTGGCGGGATTCATCGCCCGCGACACATCCTTAGGACGAGCGATTTTGGTCATCTGCGTGAGCGCCTGGATTCTGGGATCCATTCTGCTGGCATTTACAGCCTATGTTATCCCCCATGATATCGGGACTTTGCGGGAACAAATGCGGGAGCGGGCCGCAAGAGAAAAAATCCGAGCAGCTGGCGAAATCATGCCAGTAGATTAAGCCTGATAACCTGAACTGATTAAGCCACCGGAATCACCCTCAAGCGTGTTTTCTGTTTAAAACC
>JAJZSS010000019.1 GCA_021849525.1 Chloroflexota bacterium | reverse complement strand
CGGCTTCCAATGGCTCGCGATTCTCGCGCACCACTTCCAGGACGCGCCCAAAGGAGACGAGACCGGTGGAGGTTTGGACGATGAGCCGGCCCAGGTTGCGCATCGGCCAGATCAGCCACAGCACCAGCCCGGCGTATGCGATATACGTCCCGGGTGTGATGGCGCCGTTAATGACCATGAACGATGCGACGGTGAAACCGCCCAGCATCTGCGCCCCGCAGATCACATCCGATATCGGCCAGAACAGGGAGTGCATTCCGATCAGCTTGCGGCCGCGCAGGAATTTCTCCCAGTTTTCCTTATCGAACTTCGCCTTTTCGTACTCCTGGCGGGCGAAGGCTTTCACCACCCGCACCCCGGTCAGGTTTTCCTGCAGGCGGGTAGAAACCACCGCTTCCTGCTCCTGGAAAGATTCATACACCTTCGTAAGGCGCTTGAAGAAGAACAGCGAGGTTCCGATGACAAAAGGCACAGCGATGATCGAGAGAAAAGCCAGCTGGACATTCAGACGCAGGATGGCGATGAAGTTAATCACGAACAGCAGAATGATCCGCCCGACGCCGATCGCCTGGTCGGCGTAAAAGCGGCGGATGGCGTCCACGTCCGAAGTCGAGCGCTGGATCAGCTCACCGGTCTGAGTCTTGTCATGGTAGGTGAAGGTCAGGCGCTGGATGTGGTCGAAGAGGTAGTTGCGCACACGGCGGGCGACCCCCTCGGCGGTATAGGCTGCCAGGCGACCGGATAGATAGGTAAAGAGACCTTCCAGGCTGGCCAGGAATACAAAACCGGCGGCGATCCACACCACCCGGCGCTGATCGACCTGCCCGCCGAGCAGGTCGTCGACAAACAGGCGCAGCAAAAGGTAAACGCCGGTCTTGGCCAGGGCAGCGATCGCCTGGCTGGTCGTCGCACCGAGATAAGCCCGGTAGAAGCCCCGGGTCAGCACCCACAAGCCGGCCAGCTTATTGGTGCGCAAGGTGGCTTTCATGTCAAATGAATTTTGGATTGTACTTGCAGCCATTGCATTCTCCAGTGATCGAACCTGATACCATTAAGACGAAAAAGCGCCACGGGGCAGGGAATGTACCCGTGGCGCTGGTAAAAACATGGCTGAAAACTTACTGCCAGTCAGCAGGCACACTCCGCGAAGGAATCACAACCGCACCGCTATCAACCAGGGCGGCGGGGACAAATGAGGTGTTATCGATCATCATGCTCATCGAGTCCGGTTCCTTTCGTAGAGTATGTTTTGAACTTTTCGAGTTTACCATAACCAGGGTATCCTGGTCAAGAAGTTTGGGATTCGATTTCAACTTTCAGTCGCTCCAATTCGACATCGATGGCTGCCAGGCTGGTTTGAGTTTCCTGGAGCTTGCCCTGCTCGGCGCGCACAAAGCGGGTATAAGGTGAGATGGCTTCGTTGATGCGCTGCAGGCTGCGCTCGATCTCGCGCTCGAACTGGGTGCGCAGGGCGGTGCTGAGCTGCTCACGCAGGGCTGCCAGGCGGGCGCGCAGGTCGTTCTTGGCGGTGCGCCGTTTGGCAGGGATAATAAACAGGCCGACCACCGCCAGGAGGCTGGCCATGATGATTCCCGTGGCATCGGCGGTAGCCGTGGTCGCCAGGATGGTGATGAGCGTCCCCAGGCCAACCGCTCCGACTTCGAGGGCGGCAGAGGCTGCCACAGCAGATTGGGCGCCTTCTGCCAGAGCCTGGGCTTCAGCAGATTTATCATAAGTTTCCACCACGCGCTGAGCTTCCCGTCCCACGCCTTCGATCAGGCGCTCGCGGTCGTAGTGGAAGCTGCCAGGGCCAGGATCGCCGATGATGCGGTCTTCGTGCGCCCGGCGGCGCTCCGCCAGGTGGTCGGTAACTGCTCGCCACTGGCGCAAATCGGATTCAACCAGCCAGTCGATCATCTCGGTAACCTTACGGTCGATCTGCGCCGGCACTTCCCCGACAACTTTTTGCTCAAAGCCGAGACGGATGCGGTCTTTGTTGAACAGGTCGAAAATGCGCCCCAGGCGGAAGATATCGTCAAAATAATCCTGGCCACGGGTTTCCATTTCGAAGAGGATATTCTCAATGTCTGCCATGCGAAAGTTGAAATCGCGGCGCATATCTTCGCGGTACAGCCCCAGCTGGCTGTCCACATCGCCCAGCATACTGACGTCGTCCTGGAGCAAATCCAGGCGTCCCTTCACCACCTCAGAATAGCGGTCAACCAGGTGCGCAGCCACGCCCAGTGGATTCATCAGCTTGAGGCGTAAGCGGCCGCGCTCGTCCAGGGTCTCGCGGATGTATTTTTCCAGGGGGGCAAAGCGGCTGGCCGCCAGGAGCGCCGGATCACCCTGTTTGCCGCGCAGCGCCAGGCGGGAGCTGATCGGATAAATTTCAGGGGTCATCCCGATCAGGGCCAGGGCATTCTCGGCGATAAAGCGCTCGACCTGCTGGAGCTCGTCTTCGCTCTGGAACAGATCGATCTTATTCAGCACGATGACCACTTTTTTACCCCAGCTGCGGATCTTCTCGAGAAAGCTGCGCTCGCTTTCGGTGAAAGGCCGGTCGGCGGAAGTGATAAAGAGCACCAGGTCTGAGCGGGGCACGAATTTCGACGTAATGACTTCATGCGAGCGGATGATGGCATTCGTCCCGGGGGTGTCCACAATGCTGATGTCGGCCAGCCATTCGACCGGCAGGGTGATCACATGCATGGTTTCATCCACCACTGTGCGCGCTTCACTGGCTCCGTGCTTGATCAGATTGATCTGAGTGGTGGTGGGGGTAACCCCTTCTTTGAGCAGGGTCTGGCCCAGCAAGGCGTTGATAAAGGCGCTTTTGCCGGCGTTAAACTCGCCGACCACCACCAGGAGAAACAGCTCGTCGAGTTGTTCGAGCGATTCCTGGATGGTTTTTTGGTCTTCCTGGGAAAAACCGAAACCGACTAACGCCAGGCGCAGGTCGTTGAGGACCTGGCGTTCGGCGTTTAGGATTTTTTCCTGTGGTTCGGATAGGATACGCACGCTGGTAGTCCCTCCAATTTATTGAGAAGAAATATAGAAATTATTATAGCATCCAGAATGCATGCCGGATGGGCAATCTTTACTGTACGCAACCGAGTAGGGTAATCCCTATTGGGTGTGGTGGATTATCCTAATTGTGGACATTGCTTCAGGTATATAAAATCATGCTATCAATCAATTTAGCAGCCACACTGGTTTTTTGTGGCAATAACCTAGACAAGAAGAAGGAGAAGCAAAATGGGTATCTTATCCTGGATTATCGTAGGTCTGATCGCTGGCTGGCTGGCCGGTATGGTCATGAAAGGCAGCGGTTATGGTGTTCTTGGGAACATCGTCATTGGGATCATCGGCGCTCTGCTGGGCGGCTATCTTTCCACCCTGCTGTTTGATGGCGTCACGGTCAGCGGGATCAATTTGCAGAGCCTGTTGATCGCCACGCTGGGATCCATTGTCCTGATCTTCCTGGTGCGCTTGCTGCCAGGTCGATCCCCGGTATAAGCCAAGCAATTTTCTTCCGCAGCCCCCTTCCGGATAAAACGTCCGGGAGGGGGCTTTTTTGATGGTTTATCTTTTTGCTTGATTGGGTTTCAGTAGGGTAATCCCTACTCGCAAACGTCGCAAATCCCCATTCCTTGTTCTGGTTGATCCCCATTGTCCGAGATCTGGAGGCCGCGTATCATATGAACAGTTCGATGAACATTCCATACCAAACTATTGATATGAGAGGAGTTACTAATGAACGAAGATGTCTTTTCAGGATTGTGGAAGCAATTCCGTGGTGAAGTCAAACAATTTTGGGGTCACCTCACGGATGATGATCTCGATGTCATTGACGGTAAGCGCGATGTACTGATTGGCAAGCTCCAGGAACGCTATGGCTACACCCGCATGGATGCCGAAGCCGAAGTTGATCGCTTTGTCCACGAGTATGAATCTCGTGTAGAAACCGGCCCTGACAATCCATATACCTACAAATAAGGGAGAAGGTTGATTTTCCGAGACAGGTAACTGACCGGAAAATCACCGGACTAAACCCTTGGATTACTCGACCCAATCCCCCTTCCTGATCGTATGCATTCAGGGAGGGGGATTCTCTGAAACTAGCTATTCTTAACCCAAACGAGGAACTCATGTATCCAACTTCTACCCCCCGCAGACGATCGAATGCCATGCCCCGCCTGATCCTGGCCGGCATCTTTGCACTGTTTTCGATTATCACATTTCTCACTTCCAAAGCGGATAACCCGGTGACCGGTGAATCGCAGCATATCGCGCTGACGGTGGATCAGGAGATTGCCCTTGGCCTGCAGGCAGCCCCCGAAATGGCAGCTCAATACGGCGGTCTGGAGCCCGATCCCCAGATCCAGGAAACGGTTGATCGCCTTGGGCAGCGCATCGTTGCGACATCGGCAGCCCAGCAGGCGCCTTATAAATTTGATTTCCATGTTCTGGATGATGACGAGACAATCAATGCCTTTGCCCTGCCGGGTGGGCAGGTCTTCATTACCAATGGATTGCTCAGAGAGCTTCAGACCGAGACAGAAGTTGCCGGAGTGCTGGCGCACGAAATCGGGCATGTTGTTGGGCGGCATTCCGCTGAACAACTGGCCAAAGCCAGGCTTACAGAAGGGCTTGGTGGGGCGGCGGTGATTGCATCGTATGACCCGAATAATCCCTCCAGCGCTCAAGCCGGCCAGATGGCGATGATCATTGGACAGATAGTCAATTTAAAATATGGACGGGAAGATGAGCTTGAGTCCGATTTTCTGGGAGTGTGCTTTATGAATGAAGCCGGGCATGATCCGCAGGCCATGCTGCGGGTGATGGAAGTTCTGGCTTCTGCCAGCGAGGGGCAGGCGCGCCCACCGGAGTTCTTCAGCACCCATCCCAATCCCGAAAATCGCATGGAAGAGATCCGGAATGCAATTGCCAATCTGGATCGCTGCCCATAGCTGCAGAAGGCCAGGGTTATAAATTACTTTTCGAGAAAGCCGGTGTACTTTCTGGTCTGCAGATAATGGGTGGTTTTTTTCAGTAAAGCCTGGAGGCGTTCCACGAGGCTGTTTAATTCGGGTGAATTCTCCTGACCTTTCACCTGCAGCCTGGTTTGGAGGCTCTCCAGGCTGGCGCGTAACTCGGCAAATTCGACATTGACCTGATCGCTGCGTAATTCGATTTCTCGCTGAGCGGTAAAGTGCTGGAAGCTGATCTGGATGGCTGCGACCAGCACCGGAGCCAGGACCAGCCCGATGATTCCAGAGACCTGCGCCAGCATGATAACCATCAGCGCCAGGAATAATGAGTTAAAACGCTGCCTGAGAAAGAAGCGGGGCTGGACCACAACTTCCATCAGCAGCAGTGTTGCAGCCGTGAACAGACCGGCAGTGACTGCGATTGCAGGACTGGCGCTCAAACCGGCGGCGATTACCGGGATAATGGCCAGGATTGCTCCCAGCCAGGGGATCAACCACGCCAGGGCACTGATCAAGGCCATCAAAGTGGGTTGAGGCAGTCCGATCCAGGTAAAGCCGAGCCACAGGATGACAACCAGTAAATAGGACTGGATCACTTCACTGATAATATAGTCGCCCACGCCCGATTCAACCGCCTGCCAGGCAGCCCGGGCCTGGGTGCGCTGATTGACGGGAATGAGGGATAACCATAGGCGTTCGAAATGAACCCGGTCAGCGCTCCAATAAATCGATAAAATCACAATTACAACCAGCTGACTGAAAAATCCAGCCAGACTGGATGCCGAACCGACAATCCCCTGCAGGGCTTGCTGGCCTTCATCGCCAGAAAGTGTCTCAATCAGCTGATCGGCAGGGGGCAGCTGTCCAGCGATGGTTCTTAAGATCTGGTCATCGCTCTCAGGCCAGGTCTGGGTTATCGTCTCATAGGCTGCGGTCAGATTGTTGGTCATCTGTTCCAGGTCGCGCAGCAGGGTCCGGCTGATGATCACAAACAAGCCCCCAATCAGGGTCAACAGCATCAGATAGGTGAGGATCAGGGCCAGGCCGGGTTTTAAGCCCAGTTTGGTCAGGCGTGTAATCACCGGGCGGACGGCTGCTGAAGTTGCCAGAGACAACAGGAAGATTATCAGAGCCTGCCGGAACTGCCAGAGCACGACCAGTCCGGCCAATGTCCCAAGGACGATTGCTGTGATCCAGGCGATGCGTTTCATGGCTGCGCCTCCGGCTGGTTTACCTGATCGACGAGATTATCGAGGCGGTTGACAATCTTCTCCAATTCTTCTTCAATATCATCGTTCAGGTCAGCCAAATCCTCGTCTTTATTGCGCAATACCTTACGGATATCCTGGGTGAGCTCCAAGTACTCGTAGCGCAGCAGGCTGGCATAGTCGCGGCCGGGGATGGCCGCCGCGGTATCCGGCAGTCGATTCAATAAAAACCGGTCCAGAAATAGCTGTACAATGGCTGCGATGGGAATTGCCAGAAATGCACCAGCCAGACCCAGCAGGGAGGATAATGTGACCAAGGCCAGCATGGCAACGATGGGATTAACCCCCACCGCTCGCTTCATGATGCGCGGCACCAGGATGTAGTTCTCCAACCCCTGAATGATGGCAGTGGCGATCAAGACCCCGATCACTGCCTGATTAGAGACAGTCATCGCAATCAGCAGGGCCGGGATTGCACCAAGCATCGGCCCGATGACCGGGACCGCCTCGAATATTCCCGCCAGGACCGCCAGGACAAGTGCGTATGGCAGACCCAAGAGACTGTACGCCGCCAGGGCGGCCAAGCCGATCAACAGGCAGAGAACTGCCTGACCGCGCACAAACCCACCGATCCTTTCCTCAATCTCGGCGATTATTTCACGGATGCCCGGGCGCGATTGAGACGGCAGCCACAGCAAAATACCCCGGATGGTGCGTTCTCCGTCCAGCGCCCAGTAAAATGCCAGCAAAAATACAGCTACAAAAATAAATAAACCTTGAAAGGTTTTTCCAGTGACTTCCAGTAGATTTGTCACCTGTTCGATCGGATTGACTTCGGCCGCGTCGGGTATGGCTGCACCGAGAGCATGCAGCTGGGGCAGCTGCCCGGCGATTAACCGAACCAGACGGCTGGGGGAGATCATCAGCTGGGCTCGCAGATTCTGATAATTGACCGGTAGCCGGACAGCCAGCTCGGCGGATTGTTCAATCAGAAGTGGAATCAGCAGAAAGCCCAGGCCGACGACCAGACCAATCAAGGCGATGTAGATCAGCAGGACACCCCAGGCACGGGGGATGCCTTTGTGATACAGCCAATCCACCAATGGACCGATGGCGGTGCCCAGGAAAGCGGCAATGAACAATAAGGTGAAAGCCAGACGAAATAAGTAGAATAACCAGAATGCGAGGGCAATCCCTACGACCACCAGGGTCGCCGTAATCACCTGACCTGCAGTAATATTTTCGAAATTGACTGGCCTTGTTTTATCCATAATCCGGCGTGTACTCCTACAGGTAGACTGCCAGAACTTTTGTAAACTTCCCCATACTAAACAAGAATACTCTAAATTATAATGCGATTAATCTTTATAGAGTAAGAATGCTGATAGAATTCACATATTCGCTAATTCTACCGGGTGAATAGTATTGGATGCTCGTTTTTTAGCGGCAGTTAACTGACATGGACAAACCATGAACAAACCAGGCCTGGATTTGAATCAAGCGGATGCGCTCAAGCAAATGCGCTGGATGAATGATGTCTCCAGAGCAATTATTCTGGCTGAGGACGCCGATCAGGCTATCGAAAAGGTTCTCCAGCTCATCTGCGAGCTGGTTGGTGCGGAAGCCGGTCGGGCTGTAATATTGATCGTTGAAAATGGAAAATCCCCACCGCGATCGATTGCGGGTTCTGAGGCTGGTGGTGATACCCCCTCCAATCTGGAATTCAAGCCGGATGCTTCGATCACAATTCCTGTGTTTGGTATGCCAGGAGTCCGCCTGGAGTTTTGCTTACCTGGCGAGCGAAATTTCCCGGTTGAATTCGACGCCTATATCCCGGAGATAAGCCAGCAGCTCAGCACCCGGATTGAGCGCCACCTGACGATTGAAAAACTCCAGCAGAGCGAAGAGCATTTACGTTTGCTGGTCGAGAGCGTTAAAGATATCGCCTTCTATACCATGGACGTGGATGGAAATATCACCAGCTGGAATCGGGGGGCCGAGAAAATCAAGGGTTACAGCCAGCAGGAAGCGATCGGAAAAAACTTCAGCCTGTTCAGCTCTCCGGAAGACATCGCGGCTAACAAGCCCCAGCAGATCCTGGAAATCGCCCGCCAGGAAGGCCGGTATGAGGGCGAAGTCTGTGAGATTCGCAAAGACGGCTCCACTTTTTGGGCTGATGTGGTGGTCTTCCCGATCTATAACAGCGAGGGTTCTCTGCAGGGGTATACCAGAATCACACGCGATCTCACCCGGCGGAAGCAGATCGAAGCTGAAATGCGCCAGAACCAGGCTTATTACGAAGCGGAAATGGCAGAGCTGCGCCGCAAGCTGATGCAGGGGCGAGAATCCGAACGTTTGCATATGGCCCAGGAGCTGCATGATGGTCCCATCCAGGAGTTATATGGATTGATATTCAGCCTGGATGTGATTGGAGGCAAAATCCGCAGCCCTTATGCCATCGAACAACTTCAGGATGCCAAGAACCAGCTGCAGGCGGTAGTCTCCACTTTGCGCGGGATGATCGGAGATTTACGCCCACCCACCCTGGCGCCATTTGGGCTGGAGAAATCAATTCGTTCCTACATCCAGGGCTTTCGGGAGGCACATCCCGAGCTGCAGATCGAGATGGACCTGGACAGCGACCGGCGGACGCTGCCGGAGGATGTACGTCTGGCGTTATACCGGGTTTTTCAATCTTCCCTGGCAAATATCGTTCGCCACGCCGAGGCCAGCCAGGTATGGATCCGGCTCAAGCTGGAAGAAGAGCAAGTCTGGATGGAAATCGCCGATAATGGCAAAGGCTTTGAGGTCCCTGAGCGCTGGATCAAGCTGGCTCGGTCGGGGCATCTGGGTCTCGTCGGGGCGCGTGAGCGCGCCGAAGCCGTTGGGGGGTCCTTCTGGGTGAAGTCTGCTCCGGGAGAAGGTTCGCTGGTTCGAGTCAGTATTCCACGCACAAATCGTGATTCAGAAGATCAGTCGGGGTAAGGGAGGTCGTTATGGCGCAAATTCGAGTTCTCCTGGTTGATGATCACCCGATTGTGCGCAGCGGGATCCGCAATTTATTGGAACATTCAGCCGGAATTCAAGTGATCGGAGAGGCGAGCGATGGTAATCAGGGACTGGAGCTGATCGTTTCTCTGAAGCCGGATGTTGTCCTGCTGGATATGGAGCTGCCGGGAATTCCAGGGAATGAGGTTGCTGCGCAGGTGCAGGATCAAGGCCTGCCGTGTGCAATCCTGGCGCTCAGCGCCCACGATGATCGAACCTATATCCAGGAAGTGCTGGCTTCTGGGGCATCGGGTTACCTGATGAAAGAAGAAATCCCCGATAATATTATCGAAGCCATCCGGGGGGTGGCCCGGGGCGAGCGAGGTTGGGTAAGCCGGAAAATTGCTGCCCAGATGACGGAATGGATGCAGAGCGGCGCCCAATCTCCAGCGGATATCTCGAACCGCGAATTGGAAGTCCTGAAAGCGGTGGTTGAAGGAAAAACCAACCAGGAAATCGCTTTCCAGCTGGGGATCAGTGTCAAAACTGTTGAGAAACATCTGGATGGGATCTTCACCAAGCTGGGAGTGGCATCCCGCGTGGAGGCGGCGGTGATGGCGGTGAGAGAAGGCTGGTTCTAACCTGGGCAGGCGCGCTGGGCGCGCCAGGCGAGTAGGGTTTACCCTACCCCCAATGGGAGAATACCTGATTGTGAAATATTCGTTCTTATTTTATAGTTATTTTAGCTGACCACAACAGAGAATGATAATGATATGGATACATCTAGTAGATCAATGAGTAAAGAAAGAATAACAAGAACTCGAACCAAAATCAGGGTTTTATTGGTGGACGATCATGTTAAATTACGCGCCGGGGTCCGCCGCCTTCTGGAAGCGACCCGGGATATGCTGGTTGTCGGTGAAGCCGGAGATGGGATTGAAGCATTGGAGCTGGTGGAAAGGCTGGAGCCAGATATCGTGCTGCTGGACGTCGAGATGCCGCGCATGAATGGTTTGCAGGTTGTCCAGGAGATAGCAGCCCGCCATAAAAATGTCAAACCTCTGGCATTAAGCGCCTATGATGACCGGCAGTATATCCTGGGCATGTTAGATCAAGGCGCCGTCGGATACTTGATCAAGGATGAAGCGCCTGAGATGCTTGTTGAGGCGATCCGGGAAATTTCACACTCCAATCGCCGCTGGATAAGCAAGCGGGTGCAGCACTTAATCGAGAATGGTTGATCCAGGTTACGAATCAAAACCTCCCATATCCGGGAGGTTTTTTTGTGTTCGATCTGCTAGATCAGTCCATATCTTTCCAGGGCGGTTTCCAGGATCATATTGACGAGGTGAGCATGACCGACCCCTTCGGCCGCGGCTTCAATGACAAGGTCTGAGATACCCGGTGAAAGCCCCGGTAGCGGGTTGATTTCCAGAATATAGGGCTTGAGGTCATCGTCCGCATCCAGGCGGAAGTCGACGCGGGAGACATCGTTAGCACCGGTAACTCGGAAGACAGCCGCCGTCAGCCAGTTCAGCTCATCCACCATCTCCGGATCCAACGGCGCCGGGCAGAGATAATTGAGCTGGTCTGCCAGCTCTACTTTCAGGCGATTGCTATACACACCGTCTGTTTCCTGGTAAGGTTTGAGATCGACTTCCATGGGTGGGAAAAAGCGCAGTCCAGCGTCGATGCGCGGGGCATCCAGGTTTTCAGGCAGGCGCCGCGCTACCGGACCCACCAGATTCCCCACGACTCCAACAGTGACTTCACGCCCTGCGATATATTTCTCAACCAGGACCGGCTGCTGGTATTTCTTCAGCAGAAAATCTACCTGTTCGCGCAGCTCGCCTTCATTATGCAGGGTGGATTTCAGGCTGACGCCCATCCCGGTGCCCTCGCGGCTAGGTTTGGCAAACAGAGGGAAAGTCAGGTCTTCACTGATGGGCTCATCGGCGCGCTCGAAAGTTTGAAAGGGAGGCGTTGGCAGGTCGTGGTAGGTGAGCACCCGCTTGGTCATGGGTTTATCCAGGGCCAGCGCCAGGGTGAATACATTCGACCCTGTATATGGGATCTGGAGCATTTCCAGAATTGCCGGGATATGGGCTTCACGGGCGGTGCCGTAATGGCCTTCGCAAATATTGAAACAAATATCGGGTTTGAATTTGGGGAGTTCGCGCACCAGGCTGAGGTTACCCTCGAAAAACTCGCAAATATGCCCCCCGGCTTTGATCGATTCCGTCAGGGCACGGATTGTTTTTTCTGAATCCAGGTCATCCCATTGATCGGGCGGCATACTTTCGATCTGAGGGGCGTTCTTTTTCAAATTTG
>JAJZSS010000018.1 GCA_021849525.1 Chloroflexota bacterium | reverse complement strand
CACCAGGTCGCTTTCGGTCGATTTACCGGTCAGGGCCGGCTCGCCCCACATTCCCAGCAGATCGTCTTCGGCCTGGAAGGCCAGGCCCAGCGCCCGCCCAAACTGGCGGTAGGCGTTGACCGTTCCTTGCTCGGCCCCGGCTGCCAGAGCACCGATGTGGGTGCAGGCGGTTAATAAGGCCGCGGTTTTCCCGCTGACCATCGGCCAGTAGGCGTCCAGGTTCAGGTCGCCGCGCGCTTCGTAGTGCATGTCCAGGTACTGTCCCTGGGTGAGCTGCAGGCTGGTCTCATTCAGGATCTGGACCGCTTTGAGCGCCACTGCCGGGGAGGTGGTCTTTTCCAGGCCAACCACTGCCAGCTGGGCCAGGGTGAACATGGCATCGCCGGCGTTGATCGCCTGGGGGATGCCCCATTTCGTCCAAACCGTGGGCCGCCCACGGCGCAGGGGGCTGTTGTCCTGGATATCGTCATGGATCAGGGAGAAATTGTGGATCAGCTCCACCGCCGCTGCCCCGGGCAGGGCGCTGCGCCACGCTCCACCAGCTGCGGCGCACACCAGCATCAAAAGCAGGGGGCGCACCCGCTTGCCGCGCGCCTGCTTGCCCGAGCCCTCGCCCTCCCAGCCCAGGTGGTAGGCCAGCATATGGTGCATATCTTCCAGGCTGCTGCCGTTGGCGCGCGCCACCACCTGGCGCAGCTCATCTTCCACAGCTTCGAGCATGGTGCGGGTGAGGTCTTCCATGGTCCAGCCTCCCGGGTCAGTCTCTGGCTTCCAGCTTCCCATCGCGCAAGGCGGATAAATCCCCCGCCCCACAGCCGAACATACATACCTGGATCTCGCGGCGGATCTCCTGGATCGTCTGGATGGTCACATCCACCCCGGCGACTGCCGCCTTCAGGTAGGGTCCTGCCATCCCGCCCAGGCTGGCCCCCAGCGCCAGGCACTTGGCTATATCCACCCCGTTGCGCAGCCCACCGGAAGCAAATATCCGCAGCTCGGGTGCCGCCTGGCGGACATTCAAGATCGCCTGGCTGGTGGGGATTCCCCAATCAAGAAACGCCGCCGCCAGCCGGCGCTGTGATTCATTGCTGGCGCGGTGCATCTCCACCTGCGACCAGGAAGTGCCGCCTGCTCCGGCGACATCGATCGCCGCCACGCCGGCTTCCGCCAGCCGGCGGGCATCTTCCTGTGAAAAGCCCCAGCCGACCTCTTTGGCGACCACCGGCACCGGCAACGCCCGGCAGACCCGCTCAATTTTTTGCAGCAGCCCGGCAAAGCGCGTCTCGCCTTCTGGCTGGACAGCCTCCTGCATGGCATTGAAATGCAGGATCAGCGCGTCTGCTGCGATCATCTCCACTGCCTGCTGGCAGTGCTCGATTCTATAGCCGTAATTGAGCTGGATGGCGCCCAGGTTGGCCAGCAGCAAGATGTCTGGCGCCAGGCTGCGCACCTGGTAGCTGGCTGCCAGCTCGGGCTGCTCCAGGGCGGCTCGCTGTGAGCCTACCCCCATGGTGATCCCGCAGGCCTGGGCGGCTTCCGCCAGGGTGCGATTGATCGCGCCGGCCTGTTCCGTGCCGCCGGTCATCGATGAGATCAGCAGCGGCGCTTGCAGCTGCCGTCCAAAAAGCTCTACCCCCAGGTCAACGGCTTCCAGGTCGATCTCGGGAAGCGCCTGGTGGATAAACCGAAAGCGCTCCAGGCCGGTGGTCAGCCCGGAACGCACATCTTCTTCCAGATTGATGCGGATATGGTCGGTTTTCCGCACTCCGATCGGCGTAACTTTTGACATGGCTCGGTGTTCCTGTTCTGTGAAGTTATCTTACCAGTCTGGCACACCCCTGTCAATAAATGAGCTCCTGAAGTGCGCCGTATTATGGCGCACTTAGCCTTGACAGAACGCCCGGCAAGATTACAATAAGCCACGATGCGCCACGCTTGCGAAGCGTATGCACCCTCTGGGCTGATATTTTGGTACGAGGAGACAATCTAATGTCCGATACTTATGAAAGTGTAAAAGCAATCATCGTTGATTTATTGGGAGTGGACGAAGGCAAAGTCACCATGGAAGCTCGTTTCCGCGAAGAGCTGGAAGCCGATTCGCTGGACCTGGTAGAGCTGATCATGGCCTTTGAAGATAAATTCGGTGGCGAAATTTCTGACGAAGATGCCCAGAAAATCACGACTGTGGGTGAAGCGGTTAAATATCTCGACAGCCACTCGGCCTGAGCCTGGCCGGCAGCCGTTCGGGCGGTATCCGTCCAGTCTGCAATTAATAATTATAGCGAATGCACAGCTCACCTGAGCAGGGTGGGCTGTTTTCATTCTTCTCTGTTCCTCCATGCTAAATCCTGGCTGATTCCGCAATCCAGATTGCTTAACCAACAGTTAATATAACAAAGTGTGTAGATTAATGTAACATTACACCGCTGCTTGCGTTTAAGTAAGAGAACCCCCAAGCGGGAAACAAACAACGCGAAAGGAGCACAAGATGATTCAACTGTTACTGGTTTTTGTACTGGCAGTCTCAGCCGTGGGAGGTACAGTCTCCGCGGCCGACAACGCTGTCCCGGGGGACGCATTATATGGATTGGATCGCGCCATGGAGCGCGTTTCGCTCACTCGCGCCAGCGAGGCTGAACGGGCAGAGCTCAGCGAAAAGCTGATTAATGAGCGCCTGGATGAGGCGGCGAAATTGCTGCTGGATGGCGACGATCCGACGGAGACGCCAGATCCATCCGAAACCCCTGATCCGACCGAGACTCTCGAGCCGACTGAGACCACAGAGCCTTCGGAGACGCCGGAGCCAACCGCGACCTTTACCCCGACTCCCACCGAGACGCTCGATCCTTCGGTAACCCCGGAGCCATCTGCAACTCCAACCGATACCCCTACCCCAACTGAAACGCCTCTCCCATCCGAGACGCCAACCCCAACTGCCACGGTTGACCCCCTGTTGACGCCCACGGCTACAGCGACTGTCGATCCGGCGGTGTACAGTTGCACCGGCGCAAACCCGCACCCGCGTGCCAGCGATCTGGCTGAGTATTACCAGGTTCCTTACGAGACGATAATGACCTGGTTCTGCCAGGGTCACTTTGGCTTCGGTGAGATTATGCACGCCCTGGAAGCCGCCCAACAGACCGAGCTGACCCCCGAAGAAATTCTGGCCAAACGCGCCGGTGAAGGCTGGGGCCAGATCTGGAAAGAGTTGGGCTTAAAAGGTAAACCGGCGAAGAATGCCGATGTACCGCTCGATCCTACCGCAATCCCGCCCACCCAGGATCCTGCTGCCACATCTGAGTCGGTAGACCCGAGTAAGCAAAATGGTAAGCCCGAAAACCCGGGCAATCCGGATAAGGGCAAGCCCGACAATCCGGGCAACGGAAACGGCAATGGTAACAAGGATCAAGATAAGGGCAAACCGGACAATCCTGGCAAGTCCAGGGAGAAGGGCAACCCCGGTAAGCCTCCGAAAGTGAAGTAAAATTGCTTTCATGCAAGGGCTGTTTGATTAAGCCCCCCTGGATATTGAAGTAGAATTTCCCCTTTGTTCAGACCCTGGTGTCGATTGCCTCCCCAACACCAGGGTCGTTTTATAAGCATTACCCGTAACAAAAAAGAAAAGGGTGTCTTCATCCAGATCTGGCCGGATGAACACACCCTTTTGATAATTAATGCGCTGCCAATCAGACTCGTTTCATTAATAACTCAGGGATTTGTTCTGGATGCTGGGCCACGTGGACGGCCACGGCTTCCAGGGCGCGAATTTTATCGGCTGCCAGCCCCGAGCCGCCTTCAACAATTGCCCCGGCATGCCCCATGCGCTTACCGGGAGGGGCGGTCTGCCCGGCAATAAAGGCTGCCACGGGCTTGGTCAGGTGGTCGGCGATGAATTCAGCGGCTCTTTCTTCGTCCGATCCGCCAATCTCACCGATCAATACCACCATCTCAGTCTGGGGGTCTTCCTCGAACATTCCCAGGACATCGATGAAATTGGTGCCGTTGATGGGGTCGCCCCCGATCCCCACACAGGTGCTGACGCCCATTCCGACCAGCTTCAGGGCGTAGAGAACTCCATAGGTCAGGGTGCCTGAGCGCGAGACGACGCCTACATTTCCGGGAATGGCGATATCTCCGGGGATAATGCCTACCTTGCTCTCGCCGGGAGTGAGCAGCCCCGGGCAGTTGGGCCCTACCAGGCGCACATTTTTCTGATCCAGGTAATTGCGCACTCGCATCATATCCTGGACGGGGATGCCTTCGGTGATGCACACGATCAGCTCCAGCCCGGCATCGGCGGCTTCGAAGATGGCGTCGGAGGCAAAGCGAGCCGGCACAAAAATTATACTGGTATTGGCGCCGGTTGCTTCCACGGCGAATTTTACCGAATCGAACACCGGTACTTTACCCTCCAGCACCCATTCGCCGCCCTTGCCGGGGGTGACTCCTGCGACAACATTGGTGCCGTAGGCTTTCATCTGAGTGGTGTGGAAAAGGCCTTCGTTTCCGGTGATGCCCTGTACCAGCAGGCGGGTGTTTTTGTTGATCAAGATGCTCATGGTTCAGGCTCCCTTCGCCACTGCCACAGCCTTCTGGGCGGCTTCTGCCAGGGTCTCGGCGGTGATCATATTGGCGTCTGCCAGGATGCGCCGCCCCTCCTCAGCGTTGGTGCCGACCAGCCGGATGACCATCGGGACATCAGTCCTGATATCCTGCAGGGCAGCCAGGATGCCGCGCGCCACTTCGTCGCCGCGGGTGATGCCGCCAAAGACGTTGAACAGGATCGCTCTGACGTTCGGGTCGGAAAGGATAATCCGCAGCGCGGCAGAGACCTTCTCAGCGCTTGCCCCGCCGCCGATATCCAGGAAATTAGCCGGCTCACCGCCGAACAGCTTGATGATATCCATGCTGGTCATCGCCAGCCCGGCGCCGTTGACCATGCAGCCGATATTGCCGTCCAGCTTGATGAACGACAGCCCGTATTTACGGGCTTCGATCTCCGAATCAGCTTCCACATCCAGATCCCGCATCTCGCTTAACTCGGGGTGGCGGAAGAGCGCGTTATCATCCAGGACCATCTTGCCATCGACCGCCAGCAGGGTGTTCTCGCCGGTGATCACCAGCGGATTGATCTCCGCCAGGGTAGCATCGGAGGCCTGGTACGCCTGCCACAGGCCTCTGGCGATTTGACCAAAAACCTTCCAGTGCTCGCGCGGCAGATCGATGGCAACGGCAATATCCCGCGCCTGGTAATCGCGCAGCCCCAAAAGCGGGTGAATGGGCTCGCGAATAATCTTCTCCGGGGAAACGCGGGCGACTTCTTCGATATCCACGCCTCCCGCAGACGAGGCCATAATGATCGGGCGCCGGATCGAGCGATCATTGGTGATTCCCAGGTAAATCTCTTTATTGATGTTGGCTGCCTCGTCAACCAGCACTTTGCGCACCGGCAGCCCTTTGATATCCATCCTCAGGATCTGGGTTGCCAGGCTTTCGGCCTCGGCAGGTGATTTCGCAAGGCGAATGCCGCCGGCTTTTCCCCGCCCCCCAACCAGCACTTGCGATTTAATAACAACGCGGCCACCCAACTCTTCAGCAATTTGTTTTGCTTCTTGTGCGGTAGCCGCTACTCTTCCCCGTGGAATGGGGATGCCGTACTTGGAGAATAGCTGTTTTGATTGGTACTCGTGTAGTTTCATTAAGATAAGACTCCCCTTCAAGTCTATGGGCGCTGGCGCGTCTGGAAAGGTATTGGTCTGAAAAGATTATACCATCAGCCGCCGGGTGAGGCTTGCAGCAGGGACGATAAACCGGCAAGCAAAGAGAATTCTACCGTGCTGAATCCCGATTCATCGTGGAATGCAACCCTGCAGCGCAGGCTGCGTATATGGATTAATAAACTAATACTTCAAGGAGTTTCAACATGGAAACACATGTCAAAGTTGTCGGCTGGCTGAATATCGTCCTGAGCATCCTGGCAATTGCAGCCGGTCTGTGCGTGGCGGTGGTGGTGATCGGGGGCGGCGTGATCTCGCAGGATGATACCGCGATCACGGTAACCGGGATCGTGGGCATGGTTTTACTGGGGATCGCCCTGGTCCTTGCCATCCCGGGTCTGATAGCCGGGATTGGCCTGCTGCGCTATAAGAACTGGGCGCGCGTCCTGGCGATCATCCTGGGCGTGTTGAATCTGATGAACATCCCGGTGGGCACCGCGGTGGGGATTTACACCCTGTATGTGATGCTGGACGACGAGACTTCGGCGCTGTTCAACGCCTAGTCTCGCCGCCGTCCAAGCTGCCAGAAGACCAGGCCGGTAGCCAGCCCGGCAGCCAGAATCGCCAGCAGCAGGTTGCGCTGGGTGTCGACGACCGGGATCACCTCTTCACTCCCATCCGGGCGTTGAACCAGGATCGAGGTGGGCCGCTGCCTCAGCCAGCGCACCTCTCTGCCGGGGAGCTGCAGGCCGGTGCGTTGGGTAAAAGGGATCAGGGTAAAAGCCTCGGATTGCAGAGGCGGTTCAGGGGTGGTCTCGATATGCCAGAATCCCATATCAAGCCTCGCTCTGAGGAGTTGAATTCTCCGAATCGACGTTTTCCGGCGCAGATTGCTGCGCGGAGTCACTGCTTGGGTTGGACCAGCGCTCGATAACTTTCGCCAGCTCATTGTTTGCCGACCGCAGGGCCGACAGCAGGTCATCTTTTATCCGGCTGTCGTTGATCTCGCTGCGAACTTTCCCCCCAATCGTATCGACATCATCTTTGAGACGCTGACCGGTGGGACTCTCGTTGAACGATTCAACTTCTTTACGCAGGGTAGCGCTGAATTCATTTAAATTCGTTTCCAGCTCTTCAGTCAGGCGCTTCCGTTCCGGGCTGTCCCACACACTGCGCAAAGCTCCCAGGAGGTTGTTGCCCAGGGTGCGGAATTCATCTCCCAGGTTGTCTTCAGGCTGTTGTTCCTCTTTCATGTTTTTCTCCTTTGGCATGCGGCGATTGTTAATGTTATTTTGCCCCAACCGGCCTGCCTGTCAAGAGGCAGGCTGGCTTTCTCATCGCTTACACATGCGGGCGAATTGATTACCGGGCTGTGCAATCTCGGTTTATACTTGCGAGCAGGCTGGAGTCGTTCTTGGATCTCCCGCCAGGTTAAAATAGAAGGAGTGAGTATGCCGAAGAAACGCTCGTTCTTGGTACTGCTGGCCGGGGTGCTTGGTCTCAGCGTGTACCAGTTCCGCCGCCAGTTGATCGGGCAGGCTTTGCGCCTCCCCCCGGTGCGCCATCGGGTTGACGTGCTGCGCGGCATCCAGATTCCCATGCCGGATGGCGTCATCCTTGGAGCCGACCTGTACTCCCCGCGGGCTCGCCGCTTATTCCCGACCATCCTGGTGCGCACGCCCTATGGGCGCGGCCTGTCCGTCGGCCCCAGCGGGATGATGATGAGCTTTGCCGCCCAGCGTTTCGCCGAGCGGGGTTACAACGTGCTCGTGCAGGATGTGCGCGGGCGTTTTGGATCGGGTGGAGAATTTGTACCCTTTGTCCACGAAGCCGCCGACGGGCGGGCGACCCTGGATTGGATCGAAGACCAGGACTGGTTCAACGGCCTGCTGGGGATGTGGGGGGCCAGTTATCTGGGATATGCCCAGTGGGCAGCGGCTGGGGGCGCTTCCCCGGCCCTGAAAGCCATCGTGCCGGCAGTCTGCGGCTCCAATATGCCGGTCTCTTTCCTGGGGCGCGGCGCCTTCGACCTGGATGCGACCCTGCGCTGGATGTATGAGCTGGATGCGATGAACCGTTCCTCCTGGCTGCGCAGCCTGGCCGGCCTGGGAAGGATGGCGCCCATGTTGATGGAGCGGCGGATCAAGCGGGCAGCCAACCACCTGCCCCTGGTCGAAGTGGATCGCCTGGTGACCGGGAAGCCGGTTTCGTTTTACCGGGAATGGCAGCAGCACCCCAGCCTGGATGATCCTTACTGGCGCGCCGCCGATCATTCTCCCCTGGTTACCCGGGTTTCCGCCGCCGCCCACTTTGTCTCCGGCTGGTACGATCTGTTCCTGAATGATTTGTTGGCTGATTACGCCCGCCTGCGTGAGGCCGGCCAGACGCCTTACCTCACCATCGGTCCCTGGTTTCACATGCACCCCGAGCTGGCTCAGGAGGATATGCGCCAGGGGATCACCTGGTTTGATGCCAACCTGAAAGGCGACCGGCGCAGCCTGCGCCCATCGCCCGTGCGTTTATATATCCAGGGCGCAGGCGAATGGCGCGATTTTTCTTCCTGGCCTCCGCCAGCCCGGTCCCGTTCGTATTACCTCCAGGCGGGTGGGGAGCTGAGCCACGAGCCTCTGTCCATGGAAACCGCCGAGCCATCCCGTTACACCTATGATCCCCGCGACCCGACCCCGGCGCTCGGCGGGCCGCTCCTGAATGGCAGCGCCGGACCACTCGATAATCGCCGGCTGGAAGCGCGCCAGGACGTGCTGTCCTTCACCGGTCCGGTGCTGGATGCCGACCTGGAAGTGATTGGACCGCTTAAAGCGGTGCTCTACGTGGGTTCGGACCGGGAATACACCGATTTCTTCGTGCGGCTGTGTGTTGTGGCATCTACTGGCGTCTCCACGAACCTGTGCGACGGCTTTATCCGCCTGGTCCCCGGGAGTGGAGAGGGGCTGGAAGATGGCAGCCTGCGGATCGAGATTGCGATTTCGCCCACGGCTTATCGCTTCCAGGCCGGGCAGCGGCTGCGCCTGCTGGTCGCCAGCGGGGCCCACCCGCGCTTCGCCCGCAACCCTGGCACTGGCCTCTCGCTGACCGGGTCTTCCGAGCTGCTTCCTGCCAGCCAGGCCGTATATCATGATGCCCGCCATCCTTCGGCGCTGGTACTGCCGGTGATTGAAACATTTGGGGAGGAAATCTGATGCCCGATCTATTTGCCAGCCTGCCGGCAGCCTGGCGGCGGGGTTTAATGGGGCTTTCCAGCGGCGTCTCCATCCTGATCTTAATGATTTTCAGCACCCTCGGCGCGCCGCTGACCACTCCGGCCGCGCCGCTGGGGATGATTTCTTTCCAGCTGGCGCGCACCCCCCAGCAGATCCAGGCTCTCCTGGCCAGCTGGGATTCTACCACCCGCCAGGTCGCCGCCTTCTGCCTGGGCCTGGATTACCTTTTCATGCCGGCCTACGCCCTGGCAATCAGCCTGGCGGCTCGCTGGGTGAGCGCAGCCATGCGCCAAAATTTGCGCTCGCGCGGCTGGCCCCTGGCTGCGGCCGGTGTGCCCATCGCCTGGGGTGTTTGGCTGGGCGCTCTCCTGGATGCGATTGAAAATGCTTCCCAGGCAGCCATGCTCTTTGGCAATCTCAATCCTGCCCTGCCGGGGTTCACCTGGATTGTGGCGGTAATCAAATATGGCCTGGTGTTTCTTGGACTGGCCTACGTTTTCTACGGACTTGCGGCGCGGCTGGTCACCCGGTCTGCCGGGCAGCCGGCTTGATTTTCGGTACCTTGCAACCATCTGGACGCGACAGCGTATATCGACTTAAGAGTGTTTATTTATCAGATGGAGGATCGAGATGAAAACTACCCGTGCTTTGGTTGCTATTTTGACTGTGCTTTCTTTGACTGCCCTGGCCTGCAGCATTAATCTGGATCTGCCGGAGATCGAATACCGGACCACGTCCCTGGTGACAGAAGCAATCCAGGTGCCTGTTCCGCAAGGGACGACGCCGGTGGATGTGACCCTGGATTTTGGAGCCGGACAGCTCAATGTAGCCCCCGGGGCGGCCCAGAACCTGATTGAAGGTGTGGCGAAATACAATGTGCCCGAATTTAAACCCACCCTGACCAACACCACCAGCGGCGTAACGCTTGCTACCGGCGAGCTGGAGATCAACGCCATCCCGCGCCTGGCAAACGAGATCGAAAATACCTGGGATTTGAAGCTGGGTGCTGCGCCGATGGATCTGTCGATTAACGCCGGGGCATACCAGGGTCGCTTTGATCTGGGCGGTCTCTCACTGACTGGATTGGATGTTTCGGACGGTGCCGCGGACGTCGAGGTGACTTTTGCTGAGCCGAACCTGGTGGAGATGGGAACCTTACGCTACTCGACCGGCGCATCTCAGGTGAAGCTGCTCGGTCTGGGGAATGCCAACTTCAGTGAGCTGATCTTCCGCGGCGGCGCGGGCAGCTACACCCTCGATTTTGGCGAGACGGTCCTGCGCGATGCGCACATTGACATTGAAATTGGGATCAGCAGCCTGCGCATCATAGTTCCCAAGGATGCCAATGTGCGGGTGATCGTCGGCGGTGGGTTGTCGAGCGTCAACGCCAACGCGGATTGGGCCAAGATCAACGACGAATATCGCATCGGAGGTACTGGTCCAAGCCTGGTCTTCGATGTGACCATGGGCGCTGGTAGCCTGGAACTGCGCACTCCTTAGTTCTCGTCGACCGGGTTGGTGGGCGCTGGCAGCCTGGAACTGCGCACTCCTTAGTTCTCGTCGACCGGGTTGGTGGGCGCTGGTAGCCTGGAACTGCGCACTCCTTAGTTCTCGTCGACCGGGTTGGTGGGCGCTGGTAGCCTGGAACTGCGCACTCCTTAGTTCTCGTCGACCGGGTTGGTGGGCGCTGGCAGCCTGGAACTGCGCACACCCTGGGGTCGCAGTGCGGTAAACCTGCCGGATTAAGATAAATCAAAGGGCTGGCTCGATTTCGAGCCAGCCCTGCTGTATTAAATTTTTTGTTCTGAGACCTCAGTCCTCCAGTGAGGAGTACCCGGGGCCCTTCTGGAAGTAATCGTAATTGGATTGGTTATCCTCAGTCAGGTCCACCACTTCACCGGCTGCCAGAGCGCGGGTGGTGTCGAGGACCACATTATCGCCGTGATGGTTGGTGCCTTCATAATGCCCGGTCAGGCCGGGACGGCTGATCAGCTCGCCGCCCTTGGCGGTGTACTGTGCAGGAACCTCGTCTTCGGGGAAAATGGCTTCAAACGGGCATTCGGGGACGCAGGCACCGCAGTCGATGCAGGTGTCGGGGTCGATGTAGTAGAGAGGCCATTCTGCCTGAGGTTTACCGGGGACGATACATTCTACCGGGCAAACTTCCGCACAACCTCCATCGCGCAAACACAGGCTGGTGATGATATACGTCATAGAAAAACCCTCCGTGATAAGAGATTAAAGAATCGTTTGAGCTTTTGGTAGCTGTATTGTACCTTAATTCTGAGCCCGAGACAATATACAAAATAATACTATTAATCTGATTAATCATAATTTTTCGCCGGTTGGCTTATTCTCAAACCGGGACTAATCTTGACAGGAAAGGTCTTTATCATTATGATGATTGCATTCGAATTTGCGCCGGGGTGTTTATCGCGCAATCCGGCGTTGATCGGTTCCTACATATCCTTACTCAGATTGGAGGCTGATTATGATCTATAAAGTTCTTGCTGCCCTGGACGGCAAAGTTAATTTCCCCGAAGCCCAGGCCCACTGTGATATCCCCTGCGGTATTTACGATCCGATAACCGCCCAGATTGCTGCCCTCACGGTTGTGCGCATGCTCGATCTGATGGCCGACCTGGACGCCAGCACCACCGATAAGCTG
>JAJZSS010000017.1 GCA_021849525.1 Chloroflexota bacterium | reverse complement strand
ACACTAACTGCCTGTCCTTGAGGCTGATAAAGAAGAATCAGGAGAATGTGAAATGTCAAGAAAGATTCGATTCCTCGTTACCTATATTCTATTAGGGGGCCTCTTGTTAGCAGCCTGTGCCGGGCCTGCCGGACCAGAAGGTCCGCAAGGGCCTCAGGGTCCTGCAGGATCTCAAGGATCCCCTGGGCTACCTGGGGCAGATTTAACCGCAGAACAAACGAAAGCGCTCGAAACAGCAGGTAATTTAGCAGCAATCCAATTTCCAGCTCTGGACGAGGTAAGGCGAGGCTGCCCCGCATGTCATGTGCTTGTTGATCCAGAGACCGGGAAATACACCTTGCCTTATGAGGCCCGTGAGCGTGCCGAAGCCAGAGGAAAGGAGCATCCGGAGGTTGCCCCAGACGGAACATCACTCGCTGTAAATGAGGAGGTAAGGGTCACAACCTGCCTGCAATGCCATGCGCCTGGCACTGGTGATCGCGCTGGAAAAGGGGTGGTTGCCCCACTTGCCCTGCGCGACATAGTCCACCCTGCCCATATGAACAGCCAGTATTTTAAACTCCATTACGGAGGTAATTGTTTCACCTGCCACAATGTCAATGGCCAGGGGGATTGGGAATTGCTCACTGAAAAGGTCGACGTCAATAATAAGGGCGTACCCAATCCCGATTCTCTACCCATACCTGGTGCTGTACCCATTGGCTCCAGTGAAGGCGCCCCTTCAGGAACGGCCTCCCGGGGCGGCAGATTGTATGACAACTGGATGACAGAAGCAGGGGTAGAAGTACCTGCTTCTGACCAACCCCTATGGGCGACCCAAACCACTAACACCCGGACCGGGACAGATACCTGGCGCTGCAAAGAATGCCACGGCTGGGATTACCTGGGAGCAGCTGGCGCCTATGGCTCGGGTTCCCACTTTACCGGCTTCGTTGGCGTAACTGGAGTCGCCTCAAAAACCTCGGACGAGATCGTAGAAATCCTTTCTGGGGGAACCGATGCTGATCACGACTTCTCCACCATGGGAGAGGCTGCCTTGGCTGATCTCGCCACATTCCTCCAAACCGGATTGATTGACTTCACGCCCCTGATTGATGCTGAAACTAAAAGCGCAGTCGGCGGTGATGCCGCCAATGGCGAAGAACTCTTCGCCACCTGTGCATCCTGCCATGGCGCAGATGGGCGAGTGCTCAACTTTGGAAACGAGGAAGAGCCTGAATATATCGCTACGATCGCTTTAGATAACCCGTGGGAGTTCATCCATAAGGTTCGCTCCGGTCAACCGGGTACAGCCATGCCAGCTGCCATGGATGGAGATTGGAGCCTGGAGGATTTAGTGGATCTACTGGCCTACGCTCAAACATTACCTGTCGAGACACCATAAGTGAGTCGCAAAGAACACAAACGGAGCAGGGGTTGTCCAATGAGAATATATTCTTGTTTTTCCATACCCGCGTGCAGGTCAGGCTTCAATGCCTGCCTGATAGGCACCGATTTGGACAGCCCCTCCCTGTAAAATCATCTCCTTTAAGAATAAGATGACTCGCCGCTTGTTATTATTCTTTTCCATCCTGATCTTAGCCGCCGTGCTTGTGACTCGCGCCCAGGTCCTGGCTAGCCCAGAGCAGCCCGTCGCATTCAACCACCAGATTCACGCACAGGCCGGTGTGCAGTGTTTATTCTGCCACTCCAGTGCTTTACGCGCAGACATCGCCGGGATACCTTCCATGCAAAAATGCATGGGCTGCCATACCATCATTGCCACGGATAACGTTGCCGTCCAGGTTCTGACGAGCTATTGGAAGCGAAAGGAGCCAATTCCGTGGGTCCGCGTAAGCTGGCAGCCGGAATTCGTTTATTTCAGTCATCAAGCGCACCTGAGGACAGGCGAGAATTGTGAGACATGTCATGGGGATGTCGGCAGGATGCCGCTCACACGGCCTGCTGTAAAGATGGACATGGGTTGGTGTCTGGATTGCCATCTGCTGCAACCCGAAGAAAAAGTTGTACGCCTGGCAGACTGCCTGACATGCCACAAATGAACCAGTTTGTGGGAATACTTAACAACAACGCGTTCGACACACTTAATGAGCATGCCTAAAACAATCACCCGCCGAGAATTTCTCAAGATCGCTGCCGGTGCTTCTATAGCCACCGGGTTCACCTCAGCCGTCCGCAGTATCGTAATTGAACCCTTTATTTATCCACCGGAAGAAGAGCTTCCCGGACAGGCTACATGGTATGCCAGCACCTGCCGGCAGTGTGCCGCCGGGTGTGGGATTATTGTGCGCACCATCGATGGACGGGCTAAGAAGATCGAGGGGAATCCTTTGCATCCGCTCAATCGTGGAAAGCTGTGTGCAAGAGGACAGGCTGGATTGCAGGTGTTATACAACCCCGACCGGCTTAAGAATGCTGTTCGCCAGGTTGGGGGCCGTGGTTCGCGACAGTTTGAGCCCTTTTACTGGCCTGATGCGCTGGATTTATTAAGCAGTAAGATTGCGGCTCTAAGCAGCACGGAGCGGTTCGCTTTTCTTGGTGGGCTGATGCCCAGCCATACTTACCGGCTGACCTCTCTTCTACTGGAAGCGCTTGGCGCGGCCCCGCCTGTCATCTATGACTTACAATCCGCCCTGGAGGGTCGCAGTGCTGTCTCGCAGCTATCCCAGGCATTATTCGGGGCACCAGACCTGCCCGAATATGATCTCTCTCAGTCTGACGTGGTTCTTTCTTTCGGGGCGAATCTGCTCGAGACCTGGATGTCTCCAGTCGCCCAGAGTGTTGCCTATGGCGCTATGCGCCAGGGAAGCATGGGCAGGCGGGGGCTCTTAGTTCAGTTTGAGCCGCGCCTCTCCTCGACCGCGGCTTCTGCCGATGAGTGGGTCCCGGTGCAGCCGGGGGCTGAGGGATTCGTTGCCCTGGCTATCGGCCGTATCATCGTCGAGGAGAGACTCGGGCACGTTGGCAGCCATCAATCTCAAGCAGTTCTATATCAGAACGTGGATGTGCGCGACATGTCAGCCGCAAGCGATGTACCGGTTGACACCTTGCGCCATCTGGCGCGTGTCTTTGCGGATGCCGATCGCGCGGTGGCAATCCCAGGTGGATATCTGTCAGGGCAGCAGAATGGCTTTTCCAGCATGTTGGCGGTCCAGGCGTTGAATCTGGTGATTGCACAGGTTGGGCGTCAGGGCGGTATGTTCCTCTCAAACCCGGGTCCTACTGCAGCATTACGCCAGAATCCGCCTGTCAATACCTTCGACGAAGTGATGGATCTAATCCGCCGAATGAAAGCTGGCGAGATCGACTTATTGCTTCTTCACAGCGCTAATCCCCTGTACGAGCTGCCAGCCGCGGCCGGTTTCTTCGAGGCTATCGCCCGCGTGCCGTTTGTGGTCTCATTCAGCCCGGTGGTAGATGAAACAGCCGTGTGGGCAGATCTGATCTTGCCAGACCATACTTATCTGGAATCCTGGGGCTACCAGGTGCCCTCACCTGGCGCGGATCGACCGGTGGTAAACAGCCAGCAGCCAGTAGTGAGCCCGCTTTACGATACGCTTGCCACCTCCGATGTCTTGCTCGGATTGGCTGCTCGATTAGGAGGCAAGCTTGCCGCTGCCTTATCCTGGCGTGATGAGGCATCCTATCTGGAAGAGACTGTGAGCGAGCTGCACGGCTCCAGCCTTGGTGCATATAGCGCCCGAACGCCATCCGGGTTCTGGGCGCTTTGGCGGCAGTATGGAGGCTGGTGGTCCGAAAAACAAATCCGCCGCGAGCCCGAACTGACGGACATTGTGCAGAAACCTCTGCTGATTGCCGAACCACACTTCGAAGGTGACCCGCAAGACTATCCTTTCCACCTCTATCCCTATTCTTCGATCACCCTTTCTGACGGACGTGGCGCAAATCTACCCTGGCTGCAAGAAACACCCGACCCCATGACAACCGTGCAGTGGGGAATGTGGGTGGAAATAAATCCTGAAACTGCTGAAGGATTGGGCATAAGCGATAACGATGTTGTGCAGGTGGAATCGCCACACGGGTCGATGGAAGCGTCAGTCGTCATCTACCCAGGTATTCGACCGGATATTGTGGCCATCCCGGTGGGGCAAGGACACCAGGATTATGGTCGCTTTGCCCAGGCGGTAATTGGAAGCAACCCAATGGCGCTGGTGGCTCCCGTCACCGACCCAGATACAGGCGCACTGGCCTGGGGTGCCACACGCGTGCGGCTGAAACCGATCGGAAAGAAACAAGTCTTGGCGAGATTGGAGAGCCTGGATGGTAATGGACGCGAATCTCTCGGTTGAAACGTCCCGGCGGTGGGTGCTGGTAGTGGATTTGGATCGCTGCACCGGCTGCCAGGCATGCGTGGTCGCCTGCCACGCCGAGAATAACGTACCCGTTGTCGGCGAGAAGCAGGCAGGTTACGGCCGCTGGATGCACTGGATCATCATCCAACGCTACTGGGAGGGCGAATATCCAAATGTGAAGGCGCGCTTCATGCCTGTGATGTGCCAGCAGTGCACCGAAGCTCCTTGCGAGCCAGTCTGCCCGGTATTTGCTACTTACCACAACGAAGAAGGCCTGAACGCCCAGATCTACAATCGCTGCATCGGCACGCGCTTCTGCGGCAGCGCCTGCCCATACAAAGTGCGCACCTATAACTGGTATGCGCCAGAATTTCCAGAACCGTTGACCGAGCAGCTCAACCCGGATGTGACCGTCCGGACGCGCGGCATCATGGAGAAATGCACCTTTTGCATCCAGCGTATCCGTCGTATAGAAATCGATGCACATGCTGCGGGACGCATCCCTGCCGATGGTGAGATCCAGCCGGCCTGTGTACAAACTTGCCCCTCAAATGGGTTGTTCTTCGGTAATCTGGATGATCCAGATAGTCAGGTCAGCCAACTGGCACGCGGCCGCCGTTCTTTTCGCCTCTTACCCGAATTGGGCACCGAGCCGGGAGTTATATACCTTAAAGGAGGCGAGACGAATGTCTGAGCCTGATTACACCGCACCCGAAATGGCGCAAACCTCGCCTTACGATGAACGTTTGTTACTGGCTCAGCGCACCGATTCGGAGATTAACCAGGCCGTTCTCCAGCCAATGATGCAAACCGGGAAAGGTTTCTGGGCTCTGGTGACCATCCTGAGCCTGATTGTAGCCTGGGGAATGTATGCCTGGGGTTATCTCATCTACTGGGGTGTTGGCGTCACCGGGAAAAACCGCCCGGTCTACTGGACCTTATTCATCACAACATTTGTCTTCTGGGTGGGCATCAGCCACGCTGGAACGATGATCTCGGCTGTGTTGCGCTTGCTTAAGGCCGACTGGCGGCGGCCGATAACCCGCGGGGCTGAAGCTATGACTGCCTTCGCGCTGCTAATGGCTGCGCTGTACCCCCTGATTCACCTGGGGCGGATCTGGAAGTTTTACTGGATGATCCCATACCCCAATAACCGTCTCATGTGGCCCAACTTTCAATCTCCACTGATGTGGGATCTGGTTGCTATCTTTACTTACCTGATCGGCTCATCACTTTACCTGTATTTGGCTCTCATCCCGGATATGGCTATGGCGCGCGACCACACCGGCAGCTGGCGATACAAACTATACCGGGTGTTGGCATTAGGCTGGCGCGGCACTGAAGGGGAGTGGCACAAACTCCACCGCGCATTAGGCATCTTCTCGGTTGCCATCATCCCGATCTTTCTCTCAGTACACTCAATCGTATCCTGGGATTTTGCTGTGACGATTCAGCCGCGCTGGCACAGTACCATCTTTGCGCCTTACTTCGTCATTGGCGCCGTCTATTCTGGCCTCGCCGCGTTGGCCAGCATCCTGGTAGTTGTGCGGCGCAGCATGCGCTTACAGGAGTTCCTACGTGCCGAGCATTTCGACGCCCTGGGCAAACTGGTCATGATAGCCGGCATGGCCTGGGTCTACTTCTGGTTTGCCGGATTTATTGTCGAGTGGTATGGAAACGAGCCGGTTGTGCGCGAGTTGATCCAGGAGGAGGTAGCTGGCAAACTGGCACCATTTTTCTATTTGCAAATGAGCGCCAACCTGATTCCGATTGTGTTGTTGGTCTTCAAACGCGTACGTACCACTCCAGCGTTGTTATTGGCAGCTACACTCCTGATCAATGTAGGCATGTATACCGAGCGCGCCCTGATCGTCATCGGCAGCTTGCAGCGTAATGATATACCTTTCAATTGGGGTACTTACCGCCCTACATGGGTGGAGGTCAGTATTGTCGCCATGACCTTTGCTGGTTTTGCGTTGTTGTACACTCTATTTTCCCGCATCATCCCATTCGTTCCGGTATGGGAGATTAAAGAGGGTCGCTTGCGTTACACCATGAGGCGGATTGGGCGTCTGCTGGTGCCGACGGCAGCGGAATTAGACTGAAAATACGCTGCTCGCGAAATAGAAAAAATCACTGCTAATCGTAATCGGCGGACAAAAGATGACTGAATCAATGACCCTGATGGCCCTCTTTCACGAGAGCACCGATACGGCTGAGGTAATTGACAAATTACATAACCTGGGCATTCCAGATGACAAGATTGTAGTCATTACCGGTGTGCCATACCCGGAGGGCGCTTTAGGGCGGCATCGAGAGTGGCTAACCTTACCCTACATTGTATTGGCGGGAGCTATAGCAGGAATTTTGTTTGGATTGTTCTTAGCAGTGATCACTCCGCACCTCTATCGTCTGGATGTGGGTGGGCATCCTCCTGTGGGCTTTCCTCCGGCCGCAGTGATTATTTTTGTATTCACTATGATGGCCACCATCATCTCGACTTTTTTAGGGGTATTGTGGGAGATGAACTTTCCCCGTTTTGGGCCAGCGCCCTATCACAAACTCATTACAGACGGCCATCTGGCTCTAATCCTGGATGTCCCAATGTCACTGGAAGACGATGTGATGCAGACGCTGGAAACTCATTTTGCGCACCATATCGGCGAGCCTGAATGGATGCCCTTATGACCCCTCGCCTACGTCGTGGGCTGGTAATTATCGGGTTGGTACTGGCGCCATTCATTATCGGTCTGCTTTTAACCTTCGAGGTGATCAAGATTCCATTCCCGACTAACATGGCTGAACAACCTTCTGTAGGTTACCAGGAAGCACCTCGTAAACTGCCCCCAGAAGGAGCAGTGCCGGTGCAAGGGCTGTCTGTTATTCTCGAGGAGTTCCCAGCGAATCCAGTGTCTGCCGACGAAATTTCGCTTCAGCGGGGAGCCATCCTTTATGAGATCCACTGTCAGGTCTGTCATGGCACGCAAGGACATGGGGATGGGCCATTAGCCAGCTATTTCGACCGGACACCCCAGAATTTGACCGCCACGCAGATCACCGGCGAGTTTGATGGCTCGGTCTATCTCACCATCCTGCAAGGATTCGGGCAGATGCCCTCGCTGGCTGAAAACCTGACGCGACGCGAGCGTTGGGATGTCGTTAACTATGTGCGAACCTTGCCACCCCAATGAGAGGTATGGTATGAGATCCCGAAAACGTTCCCTTTTCCTGGGTATCATGATCCTGCTGCAGGTTTCTTGCGTCGGGCCGCGCAGCCTGCCGATTGGTCCCACGCCTATCCCTACGCTTATCCCGGTGATCCAACCTACCAACCTCCCCGGTGCTGATGCTACACAGTCATTCACCATTCTGAGTTATCCCGCGCGCCTCCCCTCATCTACCCTCGGTCAGGTTCTATACCAATCACAGTGCGCTGAATGCCACGGCGTTGACGGCACAGGCTTAGTGCCGGGGGCGCGTAATTTTAAAGACTTGGATTACATGCGTGGTGAAACCCCCGCCTCATTTTACTCAGCTGTTACCGAGGGGCGTGGTGAGATGCCAGCCTTTCTAGATAGTTTGACTTCAGACGAACGTTGGGATGTGGTGTTCTATATGTGGCGTTTTTCCACCACTGCCGACACCCTCGCTCTTGGCAAGAGTCTCTACGACGCAAACTGTGCGGCCTGCCATGGAGAAGATGGTGTGGGCAAAGTATTGGGTGCGGCTGATTTTACAGACCTGCGCTTGGTGGATGACCGCGCACCTCGAGATTTCTATCTGACTGTCACGCAGGGAAAAGGTTCCATGCCTGCCTGGCAGGGGCGTCTTTCACAGGACGAGCGCTGGGCGGTAATTGACTATCTACGCACGTTCTCATACGACGCGACCCTACCAGGGGAGACTGCCGCAGAACCTCCACCACTGGCTACTGTCGCGGAGGTTGCTTGCTCATCCACATACCTTTCTCAATCTAACCTATACACCTGGGATGATGCGACTGCGATCACTGCAGGGAATATGCTCTACGCCCAATCCTGTGCTGTGTGTCACGGCGCAGACGGATCAGGCGCCCTGCCAGGAGCTCCTGACCTCACTACCACTGAGACGCAGGATGAATTACACTCCGATAGCGGGGAATTTCTATGCATTGTTGCCGAGGGTCGGGGTGCTATGCCCGGTTGGAAAGAGACATTTTCGAATGAGCAAATGTGGGAAGTGCTGACTTATATAGGCACGTTAGGCAAGTAGCGCCTGAGGCAATTTTGTGTGCTGTCTTCACTTCTGTTCTACACCTATGAATGGTGTGCTCGTTGATAGCGAATTGCCATTCTGGATAGAGCATCCAGAGCCGTATGAAGACAGCTGTGACATCGAAGTAACTATCAGACTAGTGAGTACAGGTAAGACGTACTCGTAAATCAGGATGGACGGAATCGCGTTCCCGGTCTCTTTTGGTTATTGGCTCAAGCTCCGCCGCAAGGCACTGGGCCTAACGCAGAATGAGCTGGCTACTCGCGCGAGTTGTTCTCTGTTTAGCATGTGGAAATTTGAATTGGGCGAGCGTCGACCGTCCAAGCAGTTAGCCGCACTTTTGGCTCACGTGCTTGAGATTCCTCCACAAGACCGGTCAACTTTCGTTAAAGTGGCGCGCGGTGAGGGAATTACCAAACAATTGATACCGCCTTCGCTCACATCCTCCTCGCTAACCACGCCTGTTCGTGATCCCAGACCCCTCCCCTGAATTTACCTATGGCGCCCACGCACTTCATTGGCCGCGAGGTGGAGATGATCCTTCACCGTCCCCCGATTCGCCAGCGCATACTCCGTCAGCAGTACCTGCTCCACGTGCACCGAACCCCCCCGATCGCCGCCACCTCCGCCTGCCGCACCTGGGGTCCAGCCGACTATTCACCCGAACTGTTCGAACACCTTGAGGGTGGCGGAGCTACGATCACTTCGTCTGTTACAACGAAAGCCTAGCAGTCGAAATCTCCCATCTGATCGAGCGTAAAGGTCACCAGCAGCCACAATGTCACCGGTGCAGAACTCCAGCTATGGCGGCTGGCCTGGCATCCCGTCGCTGGACAATCAGCGGGTTAATCTCTTACCCGGTGTGATTGTTTCCCAGCAATGGGGGGTTCAGCTATTACAGTTATGGATGTAGTGCGATTCTTGCCTCGTTTTGATGCCAGCGATTGGCCTTATAACTCCAGAACGCATCAACTGGCAACCATTTGAGTTATCTCCCACGGATAAGTGTATGCTTCATAGACATCCTTTCAACAGCGATCCTTTAACATTTCTGCCATTGAGTAGATTGGTTCCGGGAGAATATTCATATCTGATATCTTTTCTACAATAACTGTTGCATAAGGGCTGTGGAAAAGTGGACACCGCTTCGCTCTTGCCCACTTTTCCACAGCCTCTACTGCGGCGGCGATGGTAGCTCTGCACCTTTGAGTTTGGCAAGCATCTGATCATACTCATAGTCCCGCTCGCGAAATCGCTCTTTGGAAGGATTGAAGGCATCAAAAACATCATCACTCATCGGTGCATCGTGAATCCGCTGGCACAGCTTTTCCATGGGCGAAGTTCCCAAGGATCCATGAATACGCTGGTAATTGTAGTACATCAACCAGGCACCCAAATCGTCAGACAATGTGTCACTTTTTAGATCGATCATTGAATATAGTTCGGTTAGCATTGTTCGTTGAACTCGTTCAACCTTACCATTCAAGTGAGGTGAGCCTGGCTTGACGGGTCGGAACTTGATGTGCAGCTCCATAAGCCGAAGTTGAACTTTATCAGCCATAAATTCGCTGCCTCGATCGGTCTGAATGCGCTGAATGGCCACCGGGAAGGCATCGAGAACGAATTCAAGGAAGTCCAATGTATTGGCTGCTGTCCGTCTAGGGTATATCTCGGCAACCACAAATCGGGAATAGTCATCGATAGCCGTATATTGATACTTGCCCGGAGCAATTTTGACGGCATCGAACTGGAGGCTTTCACCTGGCATCGATTTTGAGTATCTCTTTGAATATTGCTTTCGCCGTTTTCGGCGTATTACCGATAGATTGTGCCTTTTCAGAACCTTATGGATCGTGGCAATGGAGAGATGAAAATCGTGTTGTCGTTCGATCTCGTGTTGGATGCGCCGGACACCAAGTCTACGTTCCTTGCGCAGCTCAAGAATCCAGGCTTCTTGATCCACTTGGACTTTCGCAGCAGGAGAGTGGAGCGGCCGGCGACTCTTGCTTGCTAAACCCGAGAGGCCATGCTCCTGGTATCGCCTCAACCATTTCCGTAGTGTCGGCCGCGAGATGCCACATTTCCGGCAGGTCAATCCCGCATCTTTCGTTGCATGGTACAAGTCGATCCATTCCAATCGTTTTCGCACATCCGGGTCCATAGATACATTTTACAGTGCAATGATGTCTATGAATCGCACAAATAAATAATTATTACTATAAACATAATAATATAAACCATTACTGATGCTATATTTATTATCCGTCGTTTTTTATCAGCTCGAAATTGATATTTTCGGTAATAATCCCACGGAGATACATCTTCATTCCATCTCTCTTGAAGCCCTTGTACAATTTTAGGTATGTTCCTTTGTTTTAGTTGCCGAAGGTATGGATTACTATCATAATCAGGAGATTGATTTATTTTGAGGGAGTTAATAATAGCAACCATTGCTTTGATTAGGCAACCTTTTTTCTGTAAATTCGAGCCAGCAATATCCATTGGTTCTTTAACAATCGAATGACTTGCCAGAACAATAACGTTTTCCGATCTGCCACTCCTCGCTGGTTTCCATCAGTAAAGCGGAAACCAATCTCAAACAAGAAGCCTCATTCGGAAAGACACCCACAACTCGAGTTCGTCTGCGGATCTCTTTGTTGATCCGTTCCAGGCTGTTCGTGGTTCGGATCGACCTTCGATGCTCCAGTGGAAAGTCAAACACTGTAAACCCTTCTGCCAGGTTCTCTTCCAGCCAGGCCGACAATCTGGGAGCTGAGACGGCGTATTTCTGGATGGCAGCCGACAAGAATTCTTCTGCGGTCTTGCGATCCGGGGCATTGAACATGGAGCGGATATCGGCGGCCACTTCCATGCGCATGGCTTGTTTGGGTACATAGGCGCCAGCATTCTGCTGCAGATGAAACTGGCAGCGTTGCCACAGAACACTGCCTAAAACCGCTCGTCTGGCCGCTCCCAAACCGGCATGATCATCGCTGATCACTAACCGCACACCTCGCATGCCACGATCCTTGAGCCCCAGTAGAAAGGC
>JAJZSS010000016.1 GCA_021849525.1 Chloroflexota bacterium | reverse complement strand
ACCAAGTGGTTTCTAAAGGTGTATCGGTTGTCCCCGAAGGTCGGGGGGTCTTCGCTCGCCTATCGGTTGAGGAGAACCTGGATCTAGGCGCATATATCCGAAATGATAAACTCCAAATCCAGCAAGATCTGGATCGGGTTTACCAGGTCTTTCCACGCTTGAAAGAACGCCGGAAACAAGTAGCCGGGACCCTTTCGGGGGGTGAGCAACAGATGCTGGCGATTGGGCGCGCTTTGATGGCTCGCCCACGACTGCTTTTATTGGATGAGCCATCCATGGGTTTAGCCCCAATTCTGGTGGAAGGTATTTTTGAAACCGTCCAAACGATTAATCGCGAAGGTACAACGATTCTGCTCGTCGAACAAAATGCATTGATGGCGCTCTCAATTGCTCACCGCGGCTATGTTCTGCAAACGGGACGGATCGTCTTGCAAGACAATGCTGAAAACCTGAAGAAAAACGAAATGGTTCAGAAAGCCTACCTTGGTATAGAGTAAAACTACCGGATGTAATCAGGTGGTGCAGAAATCGGATTGCCCTTCGCCCCACACAAAAGAGCGCAGTAGAAGTCATCAGACCCCTCCTGCGCTCTTTGACTCAATGATTAAAGGTATACTAGGTCATGCCAACTGCTGAAATCATCACGATTGGTACTGAAATTTTATTAGGTGAAATTGTCGATACCAATGCGCATTCTATCGCCCGGAAACTGGCCGATTTGGGCGTCGATCTCTATCGAAAAACAACTGTTGGCGATAATCCCCGACGTATAGCAGCCGCAATCCAACAGGCTCTGACCAGCTGTGATTTTGTGCTCACAACAGGCGGTCTTGGGCCAACTGTGGACGATCCCACCCGTGAAGCTGTAGCCCTGGCCTATGAAGTCGAGCTGGAATACATCCCAGAACTGTGGGAACAAATTCAAGCCCGCTTCGCTCGCTTTGGCCGGCAAGCCACCGAAAATAACCGCCGCCAGGCGTTTATTCCAAGAGGAGCGGTGCCCGTAGAAAATCCGGTCGGCACCGCTCCGGCATTTATCTTCGAGCAAGGGATGCAATCCGTAATTTCCTTGCCAGGCGTGCCAAGTGAGATGGAATATCTCATGGAAAATGCGATTATTCCATACTTACAAAAACGATACCAGTTATTTGGCACAATTCGAATCCGCCTGCTGCATACCGCCGGAGTAGGTGAATCGCAAATTGACGAATTAATCTCCGACCTGGAGACCCTGGATAATCCCACCGTTGGCCTGGCAGCCCATTCGGGGCAGGTAGATATCCGGATCGCCGCCAAAGCAGACTCTTTGGATGAAGCAGAACGGTTGATTACCCCGCTTGAAACTGAAATCCGCAAACGATTGGGCGCCTGGATATACGGTGTAGATGGCGAGACACTGGAAACCGTTGCTCTGCGCAGATTATCAGAATTGGGGTGGACGTTGCGATTGGTGCTAGACGGCCAGATCAGCCAGCTTGCCCAGAGTCTTTCCAGGCTATCCGGGCCTTTCCTGGGAGCACAGCTTCTGGCTACTTCTGCAGACCCAGAATCTGTGCGCGAGCACTTGTTGTCCGACTTGAAGGAGCATGCTGCAGATATTGGTATGGGAATAGCGATCGTTCCCAAAGAGAATCGTCAGGAAATACTCATGATCCTGATAACCCCCGCCGGTGAAGAACGAATTATCCGTCCTTATGGAGGACCGCCTCAATACGCCGCACGTTGGGCATCCAATCATGCTCTCAATATTCTGCGAAATTTATCTCTCAAGCAAATAGAGCGTCAAGAATGAAAGGATCAAGCCTGTGACTATAGAATGTGATTTGTTGCTTACCAATGCTATTGTTCTGACAATGGATAAGGCATTTCGACTATATGAGCCAGGCGCTGTCGCTGGCCAGGGCGATTCTATCCTGGCTGTCGGACCAGAAGAAGCCCTAAAAAGCCAGTTTACGGCGGTTTCCAACCTGGATTGCGGTGGGAAAGTCCTCATGCCCGGCCTGGTCAACGCGCACACCCATGTTCCGATGACGCTGATGCGGGGTCTGGCTGACGATTTGCGCCTGGATGTCTGGCTACTGGGGTATATGATGCCGGTAGAACGCGAGTTTGTATCCCCCGAGTTTGTTCGCCTGGGTACTCAAATTGCTTGTGTAGAGCTGATTCGCTCAGGAGTCACCTGTTTTGCCGATATGTACTATTTCGAAGAGCACGTTGCTCGCGCAACAGCCGAAGCCGGTCTGCGGGCGGTATGCTCACAAACGGTATTAAAATTTTCCGCCCCAGACGCTCAATCCTTCGAAGAATCCTTAGCTGCAGCCCGCGAGTTTATCCAAAAGTGGAAAAACCACCCCCTGATTGTACCTTCGGTAGCGCCCCACGCACCGTACACCTGCACGCCAGAAATCCTCCGCCAAACGGCCGCTCTAGCAGCGGAATATGACGTTCCTTTGCATACGCACATTGCCGAAACTGCACTTGAAGTTGAGAATATGCGCGCTGAGAACGGGATGCCGGTCGTCCCCTATATCAAGAAACATCAACTATTCGATGCCAAAGTCATTGCCGCACATTGTGTACATATTGATGAAGGCGAAATGCATACCCTGTATCATAACCAGGCTGGTGTAGCCCATAACCCGTCCTCAAATCTAAAACTGGCTTCTGGCTTTGCTCCTGTCGCACGCATGCTCGAAATAGGCTTGAATGTAGGCATCGGTACCGACGGATCGGCCTCTAACAATGACCTGGATATGTTTGAAGAAGTCCGCCTGGCAGCAATTTTAGGGAAGGGCGCCAGCGGTGATCCGACTGCCATTCCTGCCCAAACGGCACTGGCAATGGCAACTCGTCTGGGAGCCCAGGCGATCCACATGGGTCACCTGATAGGCTCTCTTGAACCGGGTAAGCGCGCCGATCTTATCCTGATTGACACTAATCGCTTGCACAACGCGCCCCGCTTTCGCCGTGACCCGGATGGAGTTTACGCACAAATTATCTACGCCGCGAAATCTACAGACGTAACCGATGTTATGGTCAACGGTAAGTGGTTGATGCGCCAGCAAAAACTAACGACTCTCCAGGAAGAAGAATTATTACGCCAGGCAGATGAGTATGCCAGGCGAATGGATGCATTCTTAATTCAGCGTGAACAATCTGTCCTTGCCAAGCTGATCGCCATCGGGGGCGCATTGGAAGGGGAGAGTTTTGAAGTACAGGCCAAAGTACGGATTTCCGATCCTGCACCCATTCTGGCAGCCCTCCTGAAACCCGATCTAGAGATCCAATACCATCGTCATTATCATGAATACGATACCTACTTCCTTTTCCCTGAAGCAGAACAAGGTACGGTACGGTACCGGGAAGATGAGTTTATCGATGATGGAGGTGGTGAAATCTCGAATGTTCGCTATCGTTTGACCCTGATTGGCCCAACCCGTGAACACCAATTTCCTTCGGATATCTTACTGTCCCGCAGCCGCTTTTTAGCGCCTGCCACCCACAGCCTGCGCTTTTACAGAGAGTATTTCAAACCAGTGGCCGAAATCGCCATCGATAAGGATCGGCGGCGATGGAAGGTTGCTTACAAAAACACAGAATTTTATATCAACCTGGATCATCTTAATAAACCTGAGCTTGGGTACTTCTTAGAAGTAAAATCACGCACCTGGAGCCGGCGGGATGCAGAATACAAAGCAACCCTGATGGATGAATTGATCCGTTATCTGGGGGCATCACCCGAGTCTGCCGTATCTGAAGATTATCTCGAAATGGTCCTGAATGATAACCCACTTCAACCATTGGAGCGCTGACGCAAACATGGAATCAGTCCTCGCCTTCACAGCATCGGTCGCCCAGGAAGCAAGCTCTTTACTCGTTGAGTATTTCAAACAGAAACGACTGGCCTACAGCGTCAAGTTGGATCATTCCCTGGTAACCGAAGCAGATCTGGCTGCGGACCGATTAATCTCGGATTCAATCCACGCCAGGTACCCTGATGACGTTATCATCAGTGAAGAGCTATATCCACAATACCCCAATATTGTGGACAACCAAAATAACGCAACCTGGATTATCGATCCTTTGGATGGCTCGACCAACTTTCGCCAGGGTTTGCACACCTGGGGTGTGCTGCTTACCAGGCTGGTTAACGGGATACCCCAGGAATCTGTCATGCAATTCCCGATGCTCGATGAGATATATGTTTGCCAACGCGGGCAAGGAGCTTTTTTGAATGGCAATCGGATCCAGGTTCTCGAGCCCGATCCACAAGATCACTCTTCGTTTTTTAGCTGCTGTTCACGCACCTATCGCCATTATAAAGTTCAAATCCCATACAAACCTCGGATTCTGGGTTCAACGGGATACAGTTTGTGTTGTGTGGCGCGGGGAAGTGCAATAATCGGATTCGATGCGACCCCAAAAATTTGGGGTATCGCCGGTGGATGGCTTCTGATCGAAGAAGCCGGCGGTGTTATTGAAACGCTGGACGGCAGCCAACTATTTCCTTTACAGCCAGGTACAAACTACAATTTCCGCAGCTATCCAACCGTTGCTGCCCCGAATAGTGAATTAGTATTATTTGCCCGCAATCACATTTCCTCAAGGCAAGAGACCATTCCCAGGTGATCGACGGGTGTAAGAAATCACTCAAAACTGAGGTGATATAATTCAAGCTTGAGAACAAATTCACACACAAGGAGCGGAAGTATGGAATACCGACATCTTGGTTCATCTGGCTTACAGGTGTCTGCACTTTCCCTCGGGGCCTGGGTTACATATGGGGGTCAGGTAGGCCTGGACATAGCAATGGAATGTATGAAAGCCGCATATGACTCTGGCGTAAATTTCTTCGACAATGCCGAGGTCTACGCGACCGGGAATGCTGAAATTGTCATGGGTGAAGTCGTCCAAAAAATGGGGTGGAAGCGCTCTGATCTCATCATCTCGACAAAACTCTTCTGGGGTGGAAACGGCCCAAACGATCAAGGGCTTTCACGAAAGCACTTAACTGAGGGCTTGCATGCATCTTTGAAGCGACTTCAACTGGAGTATGTGGACCTGCTATTTTGCCACCGGCCAGATCCAGAAACGCCGATCGAAGAAACTGTTTGGACGATGACCCAGTTTATCAATCAAGGCAAAGCTTTTTATTGGGGTACTTCAGAGTGGTCAGCAGTCCAAATCATGGAAGCCTATGCAGTCGCCCGTCGCGAACACTTGATTCCACCCACGATGGAGCAGCCCGAATATCATATGTTCCACCGTGACCGGGTTGAAAAAGAATATCATCGCTTATATAAAGAAATTGGTCTGGGTACTACAATCTGGAGTCCCCTGGCAAGTGGAATATTAACCGGAAAATACAATAATGGCGTTCCAGAGGACTCACGGATGGCTCTTAAAGGTTATGAATGGCTGCGTAAACACCTGGATTCTGATAAAGGGAAAGAGGAAATCGCAAAAGTACGGCAGCTGACTACGGTTGCAGATGGATTAGGCTGTTCAACGGCACAGCTGGCGCTTGCCTGGTGTCTTAAGAATCCCAATGTAAGCACGGTCATCACCGGTGCATCTCGCGCCAGCCAGGTTCAGGAGAACATGAAAGCCCTGGATGTTGCTGCGCAGCTTACACCCGATGTGATGGAACAGATTGAAGCCGTCCTCAAAAACAAGCCTAAGCCAGCTCCGAATTATCGGGAATAACTGCAAAGAATCAAGCGGGTGCTGTGATCAAGCACCCGCTTTTCGTTTTAAACTTGCCCTCTGGCTTTGCACCATTGTAAACTTGCTAAAACCGGTTTTAGATTGCAGTTTCGATTGTACCTGACTATAATAATCGAAACTTAAAACTATCCGAAATAATTATTATCTTTATAGAAGGACATCGTTTGGAAACCCAACCCATCGCACAAGATCTGGAACCTAATAATGAACCCGGGCAGCAATTACAAGCCGGGACAACACTGCAGGATCGCTACCTGATTCAGGGCGTGCTTGGCGTTGGAGGGATGGGGGCAGTTTATCGAGCCAGAGACTTGCATTTCCCGAATGTGGTCAAGCTGGTCGCAGTAAAAGAGATGATTAACCAGGCTCGAGATCCACTGGTGCGCAAAACCATCATCCGCAATTTTGAACGAGAAGCCAACCTGCTCGCAACCCTCGATCATCGGGCTATACCCCGGATTTACGATTACTTTACCCTGTCTCAACGCTCCTACCTTGTGCTCGAGCACATCAGTGGAAAAGACCTGGAAGCGTTGATTTCGGACACCGATGAATTCATCTCCGAAGATCGGGTTCTGGCCTGGGCATTAGAGTTATGTGATGTGCTTACCTATTTACACAACCACAAGCCTGAACCGATCATCTTCCGAGATATGAAGCCCTCCAATATCATGATTACCCCTCAGGACCATGTGGTGCTGGTTGATTTTGGGATAGCCCGAACATTTCAGACCGGGCAGAAAGGCACGATGATTGGTACTGAGGGCTATTCTCCACCAGAGCAGTACCGGGGAGAGGCTACACCATTAGCGGATATTTATGCTCTGGGGGCTACCTTCCACCACACATTGACTCGCCGTGATCCACGCCTGGAACCACCCTTCTCTTTTGCTGAACGCCCCATCCGGGCGATAAATCCCAGCATATCACCCGAGATGGAACAAGCGTTGGAGAAGGCATTGGAATACAATCCAGAGGATCGCTTCCAGACTGCTCAGGAGCTGAAAGAAGCAATCCTCAGTATCGCCCATAATACCGGTCTGTTGACCAGCTTTCCCACTCCCGCCACGGCTCAAATCGCCTCACCCGGCTCATCCAGCCCAGTCTGGAACTTCGAATGTGAGGACGAACTCCGTGGTTCCCCGACATTTCATGAAGGTGTTTTATATCTGGGTTCCTACGACAATAACTTGTATGCCATCAAAGCCGACGACGGAAAATTTTTGTGGAAATTTCCCACCGAAGGCGGCATCGTCAGCAAGCCAGCAATATACGAGAACCATGTTTATTTTGGATCGGAAGATAATCGTTTATATGCTATCTCAATTGCCAACCGGAAACCTTCATGGAGCTATTTTAGTTACGCCCCAATCCGCTCATCCCCCCTGGCTGCCGAGGGCCATATCTTTATCGGTTCCGATGACGCATCTCTGCATGCAGTGAATGCCCTTTCCGGACGAAGAGCCTGGAGCCTGGAAGCCGGCGCACCAGTTCGCTCGACTCCTCTGGTATACAATGATTCAGTTTATTTCGGAGCCGAAAATGGTGATTTCTTTTGCGCAGATTTTACCGGACGGATTAAGTGGCGCTTCAAAGCCCGCCGGGCAATTACCGGCTCCCCAATTATCAACAATGGAGTCGTATACTTCGGGTCAGTAGATGGAACACTTTATGCCATGGATGCGAAAACCGGGTGGGCGATCTGGCGTTTTCGCTTGAACAAACCCACAATCACCACGCCAGCTCTAGTAGATCGCTTTATCTTCACCGGAGCGATCGATGGTTGTATCTACTGTATCGATATCAATAATGCCAAAGAAGTCTGGCGATTCCAAACCGAGCACCAAGTAACCGGTTCGCCCATGGTTTATAAGGATTCTGTTTACTGCGGTTCTGTCGATGGTCGTTTGTACTGCCTGGAATATCGTACCGGACGATTACGATGGAAATACCAGACCCAGAGTCCAATCACCAGCACACCTATCGCACAAAACGATCTGGTCTATGTCACATCAACCGATCACAATCTATATGCCTTAATGGCATAGGTGGTCAAAATAGCCCAAAGGAACAATTCATGACCAACTTTATCGAAAAATTATTTCCAAAGCGTTCAAAACCAAAAGCTGGCGAGTCTGCTGATGATCAGGTCGAAGAAATCACCGAACCAAATCTTAAACCTACTCCTCCAATCCATCTCCAATCAAAAATGAAATTGGAGCCAGAACAAATGGCCGTCAGCTGTGCCCAGTCCACCGGCATGCAGCGCAGTCACAATGAAGATTCGATCTTCTATCTGAATGCCACCATGACAAGTGAAATTGATAACATGCCATTGGGGCTATTTATCGTTGCCGATGGTATGGGCGGACATCAACATGGTGAAATTGCCAGCTCTATAGCTGTTCGGGCTCTAAGCGGCTATGTACTAAATAAACTATGTACCCCAATTTTCGGGTATAAATCTTCAGCTCCTGAATATACGATCCAGGAGATCATGAGTGAGGGTATTCTGGATGCCCATCGCATCATTCTTAAGGAAGTACAGGGTGGTGGGACAACCTTATCTGCAATACTCGTGCGCGGTGGGCAAATGACAATCGCCCACGTCGGAGATAGCCGCGCCTATTTGATTACATCAGATGGCGAGATGCAGCTCCTAACGCGCGACCATTCTTTAGTCAGGCGGCTTATCGAGCTGGGTCAGATTACCGAAGAGGAAGCAATTGACCACCCACAACGAAATGTACTCTATCGCGCATTAGGTCAAGGTGAACCCTTCGAGCCAGATGTAAGTACTTATCCAGTCCCCAAGAATGGAATTTTATTACTTTGCTCAGATGGCTTATGGGGGGTTATCCCGAGTGAGGTCATCACTAATATCATCCTCAATGCTCCTACGCTTCAGGCTGCTTGCCAGCAATTAATCGACGCAGCCAATGAAGCCGGGGGGCCAGATAATATCTCGGTGATTCTGGTCCAGCTCCCTGAATAGGTGTGCAATAGAAACACCTCTCAATTATTATGCGCTCTTGAATGTTCTTCCGGACGCCACTTCGGATGAAATCAGGCGCGCCTATCATGAAGCTGCCCGACGTCTCCACCCTGATGTAAGTGATGTTCCGAATGCCATCGAGATTTTCCTGGACGTCCAGAAAGCCTATGAAATTCTGACGGATCACAATAAACGCGTCGAGTACGACCAGACTGTTTTACAGGAATCCAATGAATATTTAAAACAGCGATTAATCGAATATACAACTAACCAGATCCATTTCCAAATTCAGTATAGCCGCTCGCAACTCGCCACACTGGATGAACCACAATTAATTTATGTACTTTTGGAAGCAATTCCAACCGGAAGCAAAAATCAAAAAGTCAGCCCACCGCTAAATGTATGCCTGGTCTTAGATCGCTCTACCTCGATGCAAGGTGAACGCATGGATGCCGTCAAGGCAACTGCGATTGAGTTGATTCGCCAGCTGCGTCCAGAAGATATACTTTCCGTGGTTACATTTAGTGATCGGGCTGAAGTGATCATTCCTGCTGTTCGCCGCCTGGATAGGGCGGATGCAGAGACAAAAATAAGCATGTTGCGCACTGGAGGCGGAACTGAAATCTTCCGAGGATTAGAAGCTGCCTATTATGAGGTTCAGCGGAATTTTAGCGGCAAACGAATCAACCAAATTATCCTGGTAACCGATGGGCAAACGTATGGAGATGAAACCGAATGCTTGCGGATCGCTGATCTTGCTCTGGCCAAAGGCATACGGATCAATGGCTTGGGGATCGGCTCGTCCTGGAATGATATATTCATGGATGACCTGGCAACCCGCACAGGCGGACGAGCGCTCTTTATCTCAAGAATTTCAGATTTGAATGAGTTTATGCTGGATATGTTCAAGGATATGGGTGAGGTACTTGGCGACCAGACTTCCCTGACATTAGATTTACCCCGCGGGGTTTCGTTATCTTATGCATTTCGGCTTAAACCAGAACCAACACCTTTGCCTCCAGCCAGTGGATTGAAACTGGGTAACCTTCTCAGAGAATCTCGGCTGGCTGTGTTATTAGAATTTACCATCGAACCGCTCACAAAAAGAGCCTTTCAATATGAATTAGGTCGGGCTATGCTCTCAATGCAGCTCCACTCACTCGAATCGACAACTCTCGCCTTACCAATCCAGTTAATGCGCCCGGTCAATCAGCTTAATCTCAGCGAGCTACCCCAAAAGGCGTTCATCCAGGCGCTATCGTTGATCTCTTTATACCGGATGCAGGAAAAGGTCCACTCTGAATTAGCTGCAGGAAATATTGAAGCTGCCAATACCCATCTGGAGAAACTGGCTACTCAGCTGATGGCCCGGGGTGAAAATGAGCTTGCCAAAACGGCACTCATTGAAGTCGAACGCTTGCGTTCCACCCAGGCAATGAGCATTGAAGGAAGCAAACAAATCAAGTACGGGACTCGTGCGTTGGTACTGCCTTCGATCATTATGGGGGATACATATGATTGAATGTCCATCGTGTAATGAACCTGAGTTGGTTGGGGCAATTTATTGCCGGCGTTGTGGCTCCCGGATAATCATCGAGAGTCCTGAGGCGACCTCAAACCCTAAAATGGTCAAACCTGCAGCGAGTTATAAGCCATCTACCTATGCGTCTGATATTGGCTTCAGGCGAGACGAACCATTCCCTGGTCCAGGCAAACCGGTGTCAGACAACCACCCAACTCCACCAACGATAAAAGCTTCTCAAGCAAGACCTATTGAACAAGCGGAAGGAACAGGGCGGCTCTCATTACTGGTTCAACAAACCGGACAACTAATCGAGATCACAGAAAACGATGAGATCACTCTGGGTCGCGCCGGTGCAGGCCAGCCGATTATTCCCGATATTGATCTGACTCCTTATCAAGGATTGGAAGCCGGAGTCTCGCGACTCCATGCATCGATTAGAATAAAGGGCGACGAGATCTACATCATGGATTTAGGTTCAGCAAACGGCACCCGCCTGAATGGGGAAAAAATATCTCCGAGCACACCCCATAAACTCACAAATGAGAATATCATTACCCTGGGCAAATTGAACCTGAAAGTACTGATAAAATCATGATGGGACCGTCTTATGGAGAGCGGAGGCTAAATTGTCTTATACGCTAATTTTGCATGTCATGAATGAAGAGCCCGTGGTGGGTGAAGTTGAAGAATTACCCTCACCAGGAGACAGCCTGATATCGGTTCGCAACCCTCGGCGTCTGGACGGTAAAGATTTACCCTACCTGGCAGATAACGTTACCACTGTCTTTTGGCCTGTAAGCAGGTTGAACTTCATTGAAATCATTTCTGGACGAGAAGAAGAAGAGATCATCGGCTTTGTGCGAGAGTAAACTATGAGTGAAAACCGATTACGCGATCGTCGTATTTTGGTTGTTGATGACGAAGAACGCATGGTGCGATTTATCCGCCTCAATCTTGAACATGATGGATTCCGCGTATCAGAAGCCTTCAACGGTAATCAGGCCATCAATAGTGTACGGAGCTCGCTCCCGGATCTGGTACTGTTGGATGTGATGATGCCCGACATGGATGGATTTGAGGTATTGCGCTTAATTCGTGAAACCAGTAAAGTCCCGGTGATCATGCTGACCGCCAAGGGAGAAGAAGATGACCGTGTCCGGGGGTTAGAGTTAGGCGCCGACGACTATATAACCAAGCCATTTAGCCCGCGGGAGCTGGTTAGCAGAGTCCGCGCAGTATTACGCCGGACCGAATCGGTAACAGGCACAACCCATGGCATTATCGAAGTGGATGAACATCTGAAGCTGGACTTTGACCGGCGTGAAGTATGGCTGGATGGAATGTTGGTGCAGCTGCGTCCCACCGAATATCGTTTACTATTTCATCTGGTCCAAAATTCTGGCTGGGTTGTTACCCATGATCAGTTACTGGCAAAAGTGTGGGGATATGAGTACCGCGACGAACCCCATTATGTCCGTTTAT
>JAJZSS010000015.1 GCA_021849525.1 Chloroflexota bacterium | reverse complement strand
TGGACAGCGGCGAAGATCGGGAGATATTAAATTTTGGCGCTAAAGTAAAAGTCTTCGCCCGCTGGTTCCCGGATAGCCAGAATATCCTGGTGATTTCCGAAGGAACCGGGAATGGGCAGCAGAATCATACCAGCCTGGGAGTGTATCACTGGCCGAGCGCCAGCTTGCGCTGGTTGGTGGATGATCCGGGGCGGAGCATCGAAAGCGCCTGGGTCGCTCCAGACGGAGCGATCATTGTCGATGAGATCTGCCAGGCGGTGCACCAGCCAACCTTCCTTGAGTCCAATCCAACCCTCGTAACAGCCTTTCCTGTTGTGCAGGGGAATTTACAGCCTTTGGGCAGGGCGTTGGATGGAAGCTGGATTGCCAGATACTATTCCGCTACCTCACCAGTGGATTTAGTGCGCTTGCAGGAAGCAGGCACCTTGGAAGAGAAGGGGCTTCAATCAGACTTACGCTCGCTGACCGGGGTGTGGAGCCTGACCGGGCTGGATCAAAGCCAGCTAACGCCAGCCGAACGTTTTACCTGGCCTTCGGTGGATGGCCTGGAGATCTCAGGTTGGCTGTACCGGTCCAGGCCGAACCTGGGGCGAGCGGTCATTTATATCCACGGCGGCCCCAGTTCCCACAGCGAAGATAAAATGCTCGCTCAGATCCAGGTCCTGGCATCCAGTGGTTTTAACGTCCTGGCAGTGAACTATCGCGGCAGCACCGGTTTTGGGCTGGCCTTTCGCGAGCTGATCAAGGAAGATGGCTGGGGCGGGCGGGAGCAGGCGGACATTGCCGCGGGGGCGCAGGCTTTGATCACCGCCGGGCTGGCTGCCCCGGGCAGAGTGGGGGTGACTGGCACTTCTTACGGCGGCTACAGCGCCTGGTTTTTAATCACACATTACCCTCCCTCACTGATCGCCGCAGCAGCCCCGATCTGCGGGATCAAAGATCTGCTGATTGTTCATCTTCACGCCGCCCGCCGCGTTCGCCCATTATCCGAAGAAATGATGGGTGGCAGCCCGGTTCAGGCGCCAGAGCGCTATTGGGAGCGCTCGCCAATCCATTTTATTGACCAGATTCAAGGAAAACTGCTGATCGTTCAGGGTGGCCGGGATCCGAATGTGACACCCGAGAACGTCCGCCAGGCACGCCAACGTCTGGATGCCCTGGCGATCCCCTATGAAGTTCTTGTGTTTGAGGATGAAGGGCATGGGATCTACAAATCCACCAATCAGGCGATCCTGTACGCGGCTCTGGTGGATTTCTTTGAGCGCTCATTGGGATAAAATGTCAGCTACGCCTTTGGTGGGGAGGTAAGCTTGCGCACGATTACTTTGAACCCGTCAAGGCTTACTACCTCCACCCGCGTGCCGCGCGGCAGCACTTCGGTGACACCCTCTTCCAGCTCGGCTGTCCACTGCTCGCCGGATATCTGAACAATTCCGCGTGGGTTAAGTGGAACGCTGACCGTGCCGGTGCGTCCAATCAGGGTTTGAACACCCATGGCTGGCGGCAAATGATGGGCTTTCAATGCAAAGGTGAATACCACAAAAAATAAAGCACCGATCACGAGCGACGTGCCGATCACCAGTGGAATGGAGACCCGTTGAAAATCCGGCGCCTGGGGAGAATTGAAGAGCATCAATGATCCTGCAATCAATGAGCCAACCCCGGCGGCGGTCAAAGCTCCGTGGGTAGGAGCTTTGATATCCAGAATAAACAGGACAAACGCCGTAGCTAGGAAGAGCAGCCCAAACCAGTTGACAGACAGGAATCCCATGCCATAGATGGCCAGTCCCACACAGATCACGCCGATGAATCCGGCTACCCAGCCGCCAGGACTGGAGATCTCGATCAAGATTGCCTGGACGCCAATTGCCAGGAGCAGAAAGAGGATATTGGGATTGGTCAGGATGACGAGGATTTGTTCGATCAAGGTCAGGTCAATGGGGTCCTGGGCAGCCTGGCGGGAATTCAGGACTTGCTCACCCGCCGCGGTATTCACCGTAAATCCATCCAGCTTGTTTAACAGATCGTCCAGGTCGGTAGCGATAAAATCAATCAAGCCTGCGTCCAGCGCTTCCTGGGCGGTGACTGCGACAGCGGAATCGATGGTCTGTTCGGCCAGGCTTACCGCCTGTGTCCCACGCTTTGCGGCGTAATTCCGCACGATAGCCTTCATCATGTTTTTAGCTTTGGTTTCGGCTGTCGAATCCAGATCTGCGCCTTCACCGCTGATAGGGCTGGCTGCACCGATGGTGGTCTCTGGAGCCATGGCTGCGGCATGAGCTGCGATCGTGATGATCGTCCCGGCGCTGCCAGCCATGGCGTTGGCGGGCGTGACATATACGACTACCGGCACGCGACTGCTGCGAATGGCTTCCACCATGCGATTCATGATATCGAGCCCTCCGCCAGGGGTATTCAATTGTAGGATCACCATTTCAGCCTGGCGTAGCGCGGCGGTCTGCAGGCCTCGTTCCGGATATTCGGCATAAGCTGCGCTGATCGGACCCTCGATGGTCAGGATGGCAGCTTCAGTCTGGCTTGTTTGGGATCGAGCAGTACTCGCTCGGTATGGATTACCAAACAATAAACAGATCCCAAGCACAATCCATAGCAAACGTCTAAACATAGATCGATCTCCAATCGCAAGAAATATTATAGCTGGTTTCCAGCGCAACGAGACCGACTCGGTTTCACCGATAAAATTGGAATATCGATCAGCCTGCTAAAGCCAGATAGAGCGTCCGGATGCTCAATGCGATGATGAGGATGCCAACCATGAGCATCAATTGGCGCACGGGTAATTTTTTGGTGACCAGCGCCGCCATAGGCGCTGCGATTGCCCCGCCTATCAATAGCCCCAGGATGACCTTCCAATAATCACTGAACTGGAGAGAAAATACAAAGACGACAGATTGTGCAAATGTGATAAAAAATTCGGAGAAATTCACCGACCCGATTGTCAGGCGTGGGTTGTTGCCTCTGGCGACCAGGGTGCTGGTGACGATGGGCCCCCAGCCTCCACCCCCGATGGCATCGAAAAAGCCTCCGACGACCCCCAGCGTGCTGATATGGCTGACGACCTTTTGTTCTTTATGTTCTTTTTTTAAGCCTTTGGCAACAATGATCACGCCCATGATGAGCAGGTAGATAGCAATAAATGGCTTGAGCACGTCTCCAGGCAGGTTGGTCAGGATATAGGCACCTATGATGGCCCCCAGAGCGCCCGGGATGAGCAATTTTTTGATTAAGCTGGTATCCAGATTTCCCAATTTCCAGTGGGAGAAGCCGGAGATCGCAGTTGTAACGACTTCTGCCATATGAACGCTGGCACTGGCGGCGGCGGGTGGAACGCCGATACCCAGTAGAAATGAGTTCGAGCTAACCCCATATGCCATGCCTAAAGCACCATCGATGATTTGGGCGATGAAGCCTACCACGATAAATACGAGAATGCTTAGTTCGGTATCCATGGTCCCTCCAAAAAACTCAGAATAGGTAATTATCTCTAGTGGAATAGTAGACTTTTATCTTAAAAAATATTACAGCATCAGAACCAACGGTTTGATTCGGGCCAGTTATTTTTCTGTTTGCAGGGCTGGATCCGGCTGGTCGGCTGAGTTGAGAAGCGCTTCAGCGATTTCGATGCGTTTGGTTACATCTGCCAGAGTTGTTAGATCGAGAATTTGAGCAATCGCGTTCCGCACGTCCAGCATGACCAGGCGTAAGCCGCAGGTTTCTTCATCCGGGCAGCCGCATGGTTCGTAAGCCGACTGGCTGACGCAGTTGATAGGGGCCAGGGGGCCATCGAGGATGCGTACGATTTGCCCCAGGTTGATACCGGAAGCTGGTTTTGCGAGATAGTAGCCACCTCCTATACCCATCTTGCTGTGCAGCAATCCAGCATTCTTCAGAGTCAGCAGAATCTGCTCAAGAAATTTAGCTGGGATTTTTTGGCGGTCTGCGATATCTTTAATCTGGACGATCCCATTGCCTTTTGTCCAGGTAGCCAGATCAATCATGGCTCGCAATCCGTATTCACCGCGTTTTGACAGGCGCATAAAGCTCCAATAGATGACTGAAACAATAGAGTATATAGCTTTTATAAAGAATACATGAAAAGCATAATCCTGTCAAGTATTTGGGAGATTCTACGGTTGCCCGACAGTCATTGCGAATCCCTCTTTCATCTCCTTGACATGTTATTTAATGTAGATATAATCTGGATATTAATTATGATATTACACGTAATTTGATATTTTCCCAAGCCAGGAGGGTATTCCATGTTTCGTCCGAATTGGATCGGACAGACGCTGGGTGAACGCTATCGCCTTGATGAAATGGTCGGTCAGGGCGGGATGTCGGCTGTCTATAAAGCTTATGACCCCAACCTGAAGCGCGTTGTGGCGATAAAAATGATCCACTCTCACCTGGCTGATGACCCTCGGTTTGTTTTTCGATTCGAAGAAGAAGCTGCGGCCGTAGCCCAGCTTCGGCACCCGAATATTGTCCAGGTCTACGATTTCAACCATGATCAGAATGTTTATTATATGGTCCAGGAATTTGTGGCTGGTGAAACGCTGCAGCAGCGTTTACGGCGCTTGAATTCGAGTAACCGCCGTATGCCGCTCAATGAAGCTATTGGCTATATCCTTAATATTTGCGGCGCGGCTGGCTATGCCCATGCCCGCGGGATCGTCCATCGCGATATCAAGCCGGCCAATATAATGATCGACATTCATGGCCAGGCGATTTTGATGGATTTCGGAATCGTCAAAATCATCGGCGGAGAGAAACATACCGCGACGGGGGCTGTGGTCGGTACTGCGTTGTATCTGCCTCCCGAGTTGATCCGCGGCGAACTTCCAGACCCACGCTCCGATCAATATTCACTGGCGGTTACCCTTTTTGAGTGTGTCAATGGACGTCCACCTTTCGAGGCTGATTCGGCGATGACGTTGATGATGATGCACCTCAATGACCCTCTGCCCGATTTGCGCCAATTACGCCCCGAGGTGCCTGCAAATCTGGCTGCGGTGATTGAGAAAGCCCTTTCCAAAAACCGCGCCGAGCGCTATGAGTCCATGGCGGATTTCGCCGATGCCTTGAGAGGCGTATTGGCCTCGCTATCTGATGCTGTCCCCCCACCCACCCTGGCTGACCAGCCAAAAATTCAACAAGCGGTCCCATTGCCTGGATACAGTGATGTACAAGGCAGCAGGTCCCCTCAAACGGCTCCCATGGAGAGTGCTGCCAGTGGACAATCAGAGTCAACTTACATCGAGGGAAAACCCCCGCCTGTTGAATCTCGAAGTGTTCAGGCCTCAAAACCTAACATCCCGCCCGCACCTCCAATCGCAGACCAGCAGAAGCATTCCCCGCGGAATCTGGCTTTGTGGGGTGGTATTGCTGGTGCATTGTTGCTTATCTTTGTGGTTATTTTTTCCCTGGCACGCCGGGGTAATGCAACCCCACCGCCAGAAGAGCCACTGGCAACTACCGCTCCACCAGCGACTCAACCGGTCGAGGCTGCTGCCCCTATCCTGATTGCCAGCGCTACCCAAACGCCAAAGATTACCCCGACTCTCCCACCTACCCTGACCCCGACGATTACCCCATCACCCACCCCTACGATCCCCGTAGGTGTACCATACTCTCGCATCAACGGCATCAGGATTGATGATCGCGGAATTTACGTTGTTGACTACGAAACATTTGAGTACACAGAGGTTCTCCCCGGTCAGCACGTGCATTTTTATTTCAATAGCGTATCCCAGGAGCAAGCAGGTCACCCGGGTAAAGGACCTTGGATCTTGTATGGCGGACCGCGCCCGTTTGAAGGATATCGCACGACGGATAGACCCGCTGCAGCTACCCAATTATGCATCCGGGTGGCGAATACAGACCACAGCATTCAGACGGACTCTGGTAATTGTTACATTTTGCCAGATGTGAATGTTGCAGTACCCATCCTGGATGCGGCATGCCTGGCAGGGCCCGGGTCAATTTATCCGGTTCAGGGCCAGCTGAGCGCCGGACAGCCGCTTCTGGTCACGGGTATATCATTGGATGAGGCCTGGTGGACTGTGGATGATCCCGTAAGCGCTGGACAGGTTTGCTGGCTGCCGCGGAATATCTCCGACTTCTCTGGCGATCTAAGTACCCTCCCGGCTGCTGAAGCTCCTCCCACCCCGGAAGGCAGTTCGTCAAATCTGGCGGTCCAAATTTCACAAATTACAATTGACGACCAGGGACGCTATGTTGTCGAGTTCAGCGCCAACGGCTTTACTCCAGCTTTACCTGGCACCCATATCCACTTCTTTTTTGATGTATTTTCCGCTGAACAGGTGGGTTCCACGGGCGGTGGGAACCGCTTGATGTATGGTGGGATTTCCCCATTTACTGGTTATGCCGAGATCGACCGGCCGCAGAATGCCACACAGCTCTGTGCGCTGATAGCCAATCCCGATCACTCCGTTGTGACCGGAAGTGGAAATTGTTTTGCCCTGCCTTAATTCTCGAGAGGTATTATGGAACAAAGTCTGGGAAAATTGGTCCTGCTTTCAGAGGGCGGCCCCGAACAAGAGTATGAGCTGGGCAAGTCTCGGATAACCCTGGGGCGCTCCAACACCAACGATATTATCCTTTCTGACAGCAGGATCTCACGCAATCATGCTCGTCTGGAGTGCAGCTCTGCGGGATGCACGCTGGTAGATCTCGGCTCTTCTAATGGTAGTCTGGTCAATGACCAGCGCGTCCAGAGAATATTATTGCGTCCGGGTGATTTAATCACTTTAGGGGGTCACCAGCTCCGCTATGAAGTCTCTGCTATGACTGAAGAGGCTGGCCTGACCGTTATTGACCGGGAAGCTGATCTTGCGCAGGCCTTAGACCGGGAAGTACTTCCATTTTCGATCAATGAGACAAGCCAGCCGCGGTTGGTTGTCATGACCCCACGCAGAACCTGGGAAATTCCCCTGGGGGATGTCGATAACCTCAGTATTGGCCGGACGGACGCCAACCAGCTCATGTTGGAACATCCCAGGGTCTCTCGCAACCATGCCGAAATTCAGCACAAAGGCGGGATCTTTGTGCTGCGTGACCTGGGTTCAACCAATGGAACCTGGTTCGGGGAGGCGCGGGTCGACCAGTTAATTCTTCAAGATGGCGATGAATTTAAGATTGGAGATGCAGCGATCGTCTTTAAAAGCGGTTTCGAAGAAGATTCGCTCACCATGGCAGATGCATCCCTGCCAAAAGGTTCGGCCCGGCGGATTGTGGTTTTCGTGCCTGGCTTAATGGGCAGCGAGTTGTGGCGCGGCAGTGAGCGGCTGTTTCCTAATATCAAGACCTTGTTCACCAATCCTGAAATGCTGCGTTATCCCTCACCCGTTGAGCCTCGCAAAATTCTTGATGAAGTAGTGATCGTCCCCAACTTAATTAAACTGGACCAGTACAACCGGCTGGGGGATTACCTGGTTGAAGAGCTTGGTTATCAGCGCGGGGTTGATTTCTTTGAGTTCGCCTACGATTGGCGCCAGGATGTACGCAGCTCTGCTGCCCAATTGGGCGCGTTGATCGAAAACTTACCGCGCACTCAGCCCCTTGTGATCATTGGGCATAGTTTGGGCACCATGGTAAGCCGTTATTACATTGAACGCCTGGGTGGAAAAGCTCGGGTTGAGCGGGTGATTTTAATGGGTGGTCCACACCGGGGAGTCGTCAAAGCACTCACCAGCCTGCTCGATGCCCCCGAGGTCCTGCCTTTCGGGATCATGGGCGAGAGGTTGCGCCAGGTGAGTATGTCATTTCCCTCCAGCTACCAGATTCTGCCAACCTACGCCTTACAGGTCGATGCCAGTAGCGCCAAAGTCAACTTCCTGGAAGATGAGAGCTGGTTACCCGAGCAGTACCTTCCCTTGTTGCGCGCCGGGAAGGAGTTTCGGCGGGAGCTGGGTGTACGCTCCAGCATACCAGCCGTCTCTATCTTCGGCTACGGTTTGAAAACGATCGCCAGCCTGACCATCCATAAGAATACTTCTGGAACAATCAAAAAAATTGACTACCGGATGGAGCCGAATGGTGATTCTACCATCCTGGAATCCAGCACAGTGTTGGAAGGAAGTGAGATTCACCCTGTGCAGCAGTACCATGGATCGCTGTTTGTGGATAACGATGTCAAGATGCGCTTAAAATTGGAACTCACGCGACCATTCACGGGCTGAGTTTGGACGATCTCCGGGTTTGTGGTAAAATTTCCCTCGCTCTGTGATCAACCCTGTGCGGGCGTCGCCAAGTGGTAAGGCATCAGCCTTCCAAGCTGATATTCGTGGGTTCGAGTCCCATCGCCCGCTCTTTCGCTTTTCAGGGCCCGTAGCTCAGTGGCAGAGCGGACGGCTCATAACCGTTTGGTCGTAGGTTCGAAACCTACCGGGCCCATACGAAAGACCATGCCTTATCGAGGTGTGGTTTTTTTGTTTATTAGAACTTATTGATAAGTGCGTTTGCAACGCCGGTTTGCTTATGCCCTCGCTGCCAGTACAGATAGCTCTCCCCGGATAAAATAATCAATGCCAGCCAGATAATTCCAAAGCCGACCAGTTGGCTCGAACCGAAGGGCTCTTTATAAAGTAATACCCCGATCAAAAACTGGCAGGTGGGCGCCACATATTGCAGCAGCCCGATCATCCACAGCGGAATGCTGCGCGCCGCAGATCCGTAGAGCAGTAATGGCACGGCCGTGACGATCCCTGTGCCCACCAGGAGCAGGTTTGTGTTCCAAGGGCTGTGCAGGAATGCTCCCTGCCCATTGGTGTCTTGTGCCACAAGGAAACCCAGGGCAGGCAGAAATAGTAACATTGTCTCCATGGATAGACTGTGCAAAGATTCGAGTGGGGCTACCTTTTTGATCAACCCATAGAATCCAAAGCTGAAGGCCAGCGCCAGGGCAATCCAGGGCAGCCGCCCATACTGCATCGCCAGATATAACACACCCAGCAGTGCCAGTCCAATTGACAGCCATTGGATCGGTCGTGGACGCTCCCGTAAGAATAGTACACCTAAAACCACACTCAGTAAGGGATTGATGAAATATCCCAGACTGGTCTCGATCACCTGCCCACTGTTGACTCCATAGATATAAATCCACCAGTTGGCAGCTAGCAGCACCGCTGCCAGTCCATAAATAGCCCACAAACGCGGCTGGCGAAAAGCCTGGAGCAGCGGCCCCCACTGCTGCCGGGCAGTAATCAGGATTGTGAGGAATAGCAGCGACCAGACCACCCGGTGAAACATGATCTCCAGGGCGGGAACCGAGTGTAATAACTTGAAGTAGATGGGGATAAATCCCCAGATGAGATAAGCGCCGAGTCCTGATAGAATGCCGCGGTTCATGATGCCTCCACAATGGCGTCAATGATACCACTCTGAGGCTGAACTAAAGGGGTTTGATTTACTCTATATTGATCAAGAGGGGGAATATGAATATAAGATAAGGAATTGTGATTTTTGTCACTAACTATCGTGAAATTAATCACAAACAGCTTAATTTACCTGCTCACCGTGTTATGATGTAACCAACAAACCACGCCGGTTTACCGGTGCAAAAATATCAATCATTTACTGGAGATAACTTATCATGATCAGTACCTCAATTTTTCCCGGACGTTATACCCAGGGTGCAGGCGCTCTGGATACTCTAGGCGCAGAAGTTGCTCGTTTTGGGCAGAATGCCTATGTCATTTGTGATCCATTTGTCATGGATACCTTACTGTCAAAATTCAAAGCCCCCCTCGAGAAAGCAGTTCAGGCTAAAATAGTGCGCTTTGCTGGCGAATGCTCCGATGAGGAGATCGATCGCTTGAGCACGGAAGCCCGCGAGTCGGGTTGTGACGTAATCGTCGGTGTAGGCGGTGGGAAGACCCTCGACACTGCCAAAGCGGTGGCTTACAGCTTAAAGGTCCCAATCGCCGTGGTTCCAACGGTTGCTTCGACCGATGCCCCGTGCAGTGCACTGGCGGTCATCTATACCCAGGAAGGAGCGTTTAAACGTTATTTATTGCTGCCGGCGAACCCAAACCTGGTGCTGGTGGATACCCAGGTCGTGGCAGCTGCACCAGTCCGTTTCTTGATCTCAGGGATGGGCGATGCTCTGGCAACCTGGTTTGAGGCCGAATCCTGCCGTAAGGGATATCGCGGCAATATGACCGGCAATCTCGGCTCGATGACGGCTTATGCGTTGGCGCGCTTGTGCTACGATACTTTGATTGAATACGGCGTGCTTGCGAAATCGGCCTGCGAAAATAAGGCCGTAGTTCCGGCGCTGGAGCGGGTTGTAGAGGCAAATACTCTTTTGAGTGGCCTTGGCTTTGAAAGTGGTGGCCTGGCAGCGGCCCATGCGATTCACAATGGTTTGACCGTGCTGGAGCAAACGCATGCCTATTACCATGGCGAAAAAGTTGCCATTGGCACCCTGGCTTCCCTGTTCCTGACGGATCAGGAACCTGAGCTGGTCGACGAAGTCTATAGTTTCTGTGAAGACGTTGGTCTGCCGACCACCCTGGCTGAGATTGGTCTGGGTGAAGCCAGTGATGTGGAATTGATGAAGGCAGCGGAAGCTGCTTGCGCCGAAGGCGAGACCATTCACAACGAGCCAATCCCGGTCACGCCGCTGCGGGTATTCTGGGCATTAAAGGCGGCCGACGCCGAAGGACGCCGCCGGATGGGATTCTAAAGCAAAACCAGGTCGGGTCAGAAATATGGTTTTGACGGTTTTCATAGCGAAGTGTTTAGGATACATGAATGGGCCTGTAGTGGAATTCCAATACAGGCCCTTTCTGCTAATGAGCGAGGAGAATTTTGGAGTAGCCAGGCTTTTTCCGATCAAGAAGTTATAATCGGGGAATGCTGGCCCCTGCCGAAGCTTGAGATCAGGTTTGACCAATTGAGCCAGGTGAAGTAAGTTATTGTGGAGGTAGAGGGTTAATTGAGTGCACTTCGCAATTCGTTAATGGATCAAAGAAATAATTACCTTCTGATCGCATCCGACCTGGATGGCACGCTGCTGAACTCGCAGGGGCGGGTCACTCCCGCAGTCGCTGATGCTGTCCGGCAGGCTTCTGCTGGCGGGATCGAGCTGATTATCGCCCCCGGGCGCAATCGCCCGGCGGTGGAGCCTGTTTTGCAGGAGCTTGGCTTGCGCACTCCGCATATCGGCACCGGTGGAGCCTATCTGGCCCACCCCGATGGACGTATACTTTTTCATGAGCCTGTCCCGGCCACCTATATTCCAGAGATTGTCGATATTACCCGCCATTACGGATTAGGGATGGGATTTTTTGAAGTGGACGCGACCTACCTGGAAGGCCCAACCGGGTGGGTGGAATGGATGCTTAAGTACTATAGTTCTCCCGGCACGCTTGTTGTCGAGGATATGCTTACGGCTGGGATTGGACTTCCCGGGAAAATATTTTGGTGGGGTGATATTCCATCTTTACTGGAAGCCGTAAGAACACTGGAGGGACGCAATTTACCTCTGACGCTCGTACGATCACTTGAAAATGGTTTTGAGATCAATTCTGTGGGTGTGACCAAAGGGCGGGCGCTGCAGGCGTATGCTGCGCTAAAAGGCATTCCCATGGAACAAGTTGCTGCTTTTGGCGACCATCACAATGACCTGAGTATGTTTGCAGTGGCGGGCCTGGCGGTGGCGATGGGTAATTCCCCGGCCGAGGTTCAGG
>JAJZSS010000014.1 GCA_021849525.1 Chloroflexota bacterium | reverse complement strand
GTGGAAAGGCGGTGGGCAATGACGATGCTGGTGCGGTTAGCCATCAGGCGATCAAGCGCTTCTTGCACAAGGCCTTCGCTCTCGCTATCCAGGGCGGAAGTAGCTTCGTCGAGGAGCAGGATACAAGGGTCTTTCAATATGGCGCGGGCAATGGCGATCCGCTGGCGCTGCCCGCCGCTGAGCTTGACGCCGCGCTCGCCAACCGAGGTAGCATAGCCATCGGGTAACTGGAGGATAAACTCATGGGCGTTGGCTGCTTCAGCCGCGGCAACCACTTCTTCATCGCTGGCTTCCAGGCGCCCGTAGAGGATGTTCTCTTTGACAGTCCCGCCAAACAATAAGGTCTCCTGCGGCACAACCCCAATTTGCTCGCGCAGGGATTTAAGCTTAAGTTCGCGCAGGTCCTGTCCATTGATCCGGACCCTGCCAGACTGGGGATCGAAAAAGCGCGGGATTAAATTCACCAGAGTGGTTTTACCGGCGCCGCTGGGGCCGACCAGGGCTAGAATTTCACCTGGCTGGACTTCCAGGCTGATGTCCGTAAGGATAGGCGAGTCTGGAGTATCACTATAAGAAAAAGAGACCTGCTCGAAAGTGATGCTCCCGGCACTCCCCAGCAAATCCTGGGCGTCGGGCTGTTCTTCGATATCTGAACGGGTATCCAGTATTTCAAATAAACGCCGGGTAGCCCCCAGGGCTTCCTGCAAACCGGTATACAGACCCGAAAACTGACCGATGGAGCCAGCGATGGTCAGGGTCAGCACCAGGAACATGAACAGCTGCCCGGCAGTCAGACGACCGGCCAAGACTTCGCGCCCCCCAAACCAGAAAATGGACACCACCGCGGCAAAGCCCAGAAACGAGATCACCGGGCCAAAGGTGGAGGATAAACGGATGCGTTTCAGAGCCAGGCTGAAAGTACGCTCGATGCTGGCAGTGAAGCGCTTGATCTCATAGCGCTCGCGGGTAAAGGACTGCACCACGCGCACACCGCCCAGGGCTTCTTCCATGACGGTAGTGGCATTAGCCAGTTGATCCTGGACATTGGTGGAGAGGGCGCGCAGCCGCCGCCCATACAGGATCGCAAAGACCATGATGATAGGGATCAAGGCGACCATGAACAGGGTCAGCCGCCAGTTGGTGTAGATGATCAGGGCAAAGGCGCCAACGAAGGTAAGAGACTGGGCCAGGGCGGTTGAGATGTCACTGGTGACCACATTACGCACGGTCGAGACATCGTTGGTCAGACGGCTGACCAGCTCCCCGGTGCGGCGCTCGTTGAAGTAACTCAAGGAGAGGCTTTGAAGGTGCTCAAAGAGCTTTAAACGCAGATCGGCCATTACCCGCTCGCCAATAAACGCCAGCAGGTAGCCACGCACAAAGTACAACACACTCTGCAGAGCAAAGATTCCGATCAAGGTCAGGGTGATTTGATTAAGGAGCAGGGGATCGTTTTCTTTGAAGACAGCATCGATTAAAAACTGCAGGGCATAGGGGCCAGCCAGCCCCAGAACGCTGCCGATGACGATGGCAACCAGGGTGATGTACAGGCGGGCCCGATAAGGACCGACGAATTGGAGCAGCCGGCGAAGCTGGGACATTCCTGCCAGGGGATTATTTTTTCGCTCAGGTGTAGATTCCATAGCTGACAATTAAACCATGTTTAGGGGGTTTTATGGCTGGCAATTCGGCGGTAAATGGCTATTGATCTTTAGTTGGCAACCAGGATTCTGTTCCTGGCTGCACCGGGCTGGCTGGACTATTCACCCCTGGATTGGTAAGATAGCGGTAAGTTACTCGCCGAACATGTTACGGTGTGGGCAAGATAGTGAACCAGGAGGAAATGGTGATGCGACCAACCATCTCAATCCAGGATGCCAGGAAGGTCCTGTCCAACGTTCCTTATTTTAAAGGTCTCGACTCAGACACTTTTGAAACGATTGTAAAATCAGCTTACCGGCAAGATTACGAGCCGGGCCAGCTGGTCATTCTGGAGGGCGAGCCGGCTTCAGGATTGTACATCGTTCAATCAGGGGGATTAAAGGTCTCGAAAATCGCTCTGGACGGTCGTGAACAAACCTTGCAATTGCTGGGGGATAACGAGGTATTCAATGCTGTGAGTGTTTTTACCGGTGCGGACAATCAAGCAACGGTAACGGCGATGGAACCCACTCGCTTGTGGATTATTGGTCGGGATAGGATGCTGCAATTATTGGACAGCAATCCTCCCCTGGCCCGGTTGATTATCCAGGATCTGGCTGGGCGTGTCTCTCATTTGATCTCTCTGGTAGAAGACCTGTCTCTGCGTAGCGTTGAGGCCCGCCTGGCGCGCTTGTTACTGGAGCAGGCTGTTCAGGATGTGGTTCCCAGGAAGAAATGGGCCACGCAAACGGAAATCGCGGCTCGCCTGGGGACCGTCTCGGATGTGGTCAGCCGGACGCTGCGCAAAATGCAGGAGCGCGGCCTGATCCAGATCGCCCGACAGGAAATTCAGATCCTTAACCGCCCAGAACTTGAATTGATTGCCATGATTGATGGATGAAAGCACTGTGTGCCACTCGGTTGATTGCACTATCTCAAATAACACCTGCCAACCAAACAAATGATTGCTTGATTGATACCTGTATGGTCACCCAGCCATCAGGTTAATCAATCCGGATGCCAAACCGGAAGAGCATCGACTGCCGACGTGGGGATGCTTAGCGTCAGATGGTCGCCATTGGCAGCGGCGATCAATTCCACTGCAACCATCCAATAACCAGGCTGGGCGGGTAACCGGTCAAAGATGAGGTGCGTGGCAGCCTCATGGTTATCATCCAACACGACCGCGGTTACTTTTCCTACTTCGATACCCTGGTTCGATTGGACAGGCATACCGCGCCGGATTTCAGTTTTGAGAGCACACCCAGGATGGGAGCAGACAAACCCGCTTACCATTAATTTCTGCGCCATTCATGAACTCCTCTTTCCAGATTTCAGCAGCTGCTTCCCACTGATCATAAACCTACAGTAAGGAAATTTACACGACTCAAGTCGAACAACTCAGCACGTTAATTTCGACCTAAGTCGTGGTAGCCCATGAACGCCGCCAGTAGAATAAAAATCATCGGAATTGGGTGCTTTTCGAGAGTGAACGGAGGGTTTGCATGGAGATTACCAAAGAAACGCGGATCTCGGATATTTTGCAGGAATATGGAGATATCGCGGATGTGATGGAAATATTCGGTGTGAAGCGTGTGGGTCGCTATTCACTGCGCTCGCTGGCAGCCAGGGCTCTAAATGTGGAATGGGCAGCGCGGATTCATCGCGTGCCTTTAGATGAATTCTTAAGAATTCTAAAGAAGGCAACCAGTTCTGGGATGGGATCTCCTGCTGATTAATGTCCGTAAGGGAGTGAAAAAAATGATTGAATTCGATCCATGGTATCTGCTGGTGTTTGTACCCATGCTGCTGGCCTGGTATTCGCAGGTGAAGGTACGCAAGATTTATAAGCAATATGACGAGCAGCCCAACCGCCGGGGACTCAATGGTCTGGAAATTGCGGAGAATTTGTTAGGCCACTATACCTTGAGCAGTATCCGGATTGAAAATACACCCGGTGTTCTCACCGATCACTACGATCCCCAGGCGAATATTTTGCGCCTCTCGGATGGGGTTGCCAGAGGCAGATCGATCACAGCCTTAGGAATTGTGGCTCACGAGGTGGGCCACGCTTCTCAGGATGCTGAAAACTATCGTTTTATGCGCTTACGCACATTTCTGGGTAAGCGGGTAGGGCTGATAACTCAATGGAGCTCGATCGCCTTCATCGGCGGTTGGATATTGGGTTTTCCAGTGCTGATGGCATTAAGTGGCGCTATTTTGGCCGGGATGCTGCTCTTTTCGGTGGTGACCCTGCCTGTGGAGCGGAATGCCAGTGACCGGGCGCTGCGATCCCTGGAGGAAACCGGGCTTGCCGTTGCAGAAGAGCGTAAAGGTGTCCGAATAGTACTGCGGGCTGCCTCTTTTACCTATCTGACCAATGTCGTCCAGCGCCTGGGTTCGTTCCTGTTTTTGGTGGTGATGGTTGCAGCGGCGCGAGGCATTGCAGATTGATGACGAAAGGAACTAACCATGAAGCGTGAAAGGATCATTGGTGCCTTTTTCGCGGGTTTGCTGTTGATGGTATGGCTGGAATTAGCTCTGATCAAATCATTCTCGCAGATTGCTGAATTTCCGACGATCGATCTCGGTTGGGGGAATTCGGCTTTGGGAGTCTTGGGGGTGCTGATCGGAGCAAGCCTGGTCATCTGGTCGGTGAGGATCCAATATATTCTGGGAGAGGGAACTCCCTCTCCCCGGGCTGCCACGCGGCGGCTGATCACGACGGGTCCATATGCTTTCACTCGCAACCCGATGACTCTGGGGGCAGCATGTTTTTATCTGGGGATTGCCATCTGGTCCGGATCAGTCATCGTTATTACGCTGGTTCTGGTGATCTTTGGGTCGCTTTTAACATTTATCTACTACCATGAGACCCAGGAATTATCCGATCGCTTTGGGCCGGATTACCTGGAATATATGTGCACGACGCCGTTTCTTTTTCCGAAAATAAGGAGGATAAAGTGAATACGATTTTCTCGAAAATTGCTGCTATTCTGGCTGTAATCATTGGTGGGATGGCTGTAGCTGCCGGTGGGCAGGTGTTGCTGGGTAAGGTCCAGGATTATTATGTCATTGACTGGGTGCCGGTATACAACTTCACAGTAGGGGTGATCAGTGTATTTATCACTTCGATTTTAATCTGGAAAAACCATTCTCTGGCTCTTCCGGCAGCAGGAGCAACCTTGCTGGCTCACAGCCTGGTGATGGTGATCCTGCAAACTGCCTACCGGGATGTGGTAGCCGTGGATAGCATCATAGCGATGACTTTGCGGATCAGTACCTGGGTGATTATCCTGGCTTTGCTTCTGGTGCAGAGGCGGAAAAGCAGGCTACTGGCTACCAGCTAGAGCCAGCCAGGTCAGAAATGAAGTAGAAACCCAGCCAATCCGTCTTGGCTGTTATACTACCAGGGTGGAAAATGAAATCTGTTTGCCGGGTAAGCCTATAAAATGGCTTTTATAAAACCCGGAAAAATTGCATTAAGGAGTATCTCCAAATGAAAATCCGCCCCAATAAAGGTCTTACTTTTGACGATGTGCTCCTACTTCCCAAGCGCTCGCCGGTGATATCGCGGCAGGATGTGGACACTTCGACGCGGTTGGTGGGGGATATCCGGATAAAACTGCCGGTCGTGAGCGCCAATATGGATACGGTCACTGAGGGGACTATGGCAATTGCCATGGCCCGCGCCGGAGGGATCGGGATCATCCACCGCTTTATGACGCCTGAGATGCAGGCTGAGCAGGTGAACTTTGTCAAACGAACGTATGGGTATATTATCGAGAAGCCGTATGCCATCGCACCAGAGGCGACTGTCGCGCAGGCGGAAGCTGCCATGCGGCGCTGGCAGGTGAGCGGGTTGGTGGTTGTCGATCCTGAGGGACGCTTGCTGGGTTTGCTCACCCGTCGGGATCTGGGGATTTCTCCCAAAAATGGGAGAGAGGTGCGCCTGGCAATGACCCCGCGTGAACGCCTGATCACTGCCGGGCCACATGTGACGCCGGAACAGGCTCGGCACATCATGTATGAACACCGCGTGGAGAAATTACCGGTTGTTGATGAGGCCGATCACCTGTTGGGTTTGATCACCATGCGCGATCTGACGAAATTCGAGCGTTACCCGCTGGCAACTGTGGATGGAAAAGACCGGCTGCGGGTTGGCGCGGCGGTGGGCGTGACGGAGAACGAGCTGAAGCGCGCCGAGGTTTTGTTGGAGGCGGGGGCGGATCTATTGGTGCTCGATATTGCCCACGGGCATGCCGACCACTGCCTGCGCTTTGTCAGGCAGCTGAAAACCGCATTTCCGCGGGCATTGATCGTGGCGGGGAATGTGGCGACCGCCGAGGGGGCGCGCGATCTGGCCCAGGCTGGAGCGGATGCAATCAAAGTGGGCATCGGCCCTGGCTCGATCTGCACCACGCGGATTGTCACCGGTTTTGGCGTACCGCAGTTGACGGCCATCATGGACAGCCGGAAAGGGCTGGTGAAGGATGGTCTCGACCTGCCGATTATCGCCGATGGCGGGATCCGCAATTCGGGTGATATGGTCAAAGCCCTGGCCTCGGGAGCAGACAGCGTTATGATTGGGAGCCTGTTCGCCGGCTGCGACGAAGCACCAGGGGTGCCAGTGATCCGGGATGGGCGCAAGGTCAAGGTGGTGCGCGGCATGGCCTCCCTGGGGGCAGCGATGGGCCGCCGCCAGGTGGAGCGCGGGGAGGATGAGAGCGCCGAAGACCCGGAAGATTGGTCCAAGGTGGTGCCCGAGGGCGTGGAGGCGGTGGTGCCTTACCGGGGGCAGGTGAGCGAAATTCTCTACCAGTTGGTAGGTGGGCTGCGTTCAGCCCTTAGCTATGGCGGGGCGCGCAATATCCCCGAGCTGCAAATTAATGCTGAATTCGTCGAGATCACGCCGGCAGGGATGAGCGAAAGCCGCTCGCATGATGTGGATCGGGTTTGATCATTTGTACCTCGCTATGACACATCGGCTTCCAGATAAAATCCTAATCGTTTATTAAAGATTCCTGAACAATCGCCTACTATACTTGGCTGGAAAGGAATTGGGCTACCTGTCGGGTCGCAAGCTCGCGACAAAGTGACCTGGAGGTAGCAATAGACGAAAGGATTTAACCGATGAATAATCTGAAAACAACATCGAGAGCCCGGTTCGCCTATCTGGCACTGGCTTTCACCATGATTGTGAGTATGCTCGTTGCAGCGGTTCAGCCAGCGCTGGCGGCTGAGACTGCGGCGGGTAAATCAGGGCGCCTGGAAGTCCTGTCCATTGTATCCGGGGAATCCGTAACCCTCCGGGTAAGCGGGATGGCGGCAAATACGCCGGTTACAGTGCGCATGGGTGCAGCTGTTACCAAGGGGATAGCCGGGGAGATCGTGGGAACGGCTGTAACCAGCGGGGAAGGCAGCTGGAGGGCGACTTATGCCATTCCGGCAAGCCTGAAAACCCAAAAGAAGCTCGCTGTACGGGTTGAAGTAACCGCCGATATCAGCCAGTTTGCATACCGATCGTTTGTGAATGTCTCCAAGGGCAAAGGTGCCGCCGTTAGCGGCGGGAGCTCCAGCAGCTCGGGCAGCAGCATTCCCACCGGCAGCTCGCTGAACGCGGGAAACATTACCATCACCGATGTGGTGGAAGATAAAAGTGTGACCATCAAGGTCACCGGGGCGCCGGCGGGAGCACGCCTGGCAGTCTGGATCGATTGGAATAACCGCAACGGCGTGATGCAAGGCCGGCAGGCGGGAACAGTCAAAGCTGGCTCTGATGGCGCCATCAACGCGACGGTCAGATTTCCATCGGCGGCTGTTGACCGGGGTTCTCTGCGAGTGCGCTTGCAAGGATTGGACGGATCCACTTACCTGGCGTACCGGTGGTTTATCAACTCGGATGATGATTCCGATTCCGGCAGTGGCGCCCCGTCTACTTCCACAGGCGGCATTCCGTATGTGGTTGTTCTCTCGGTTGATGTTGATGACTCCGTCACGATCAAGGCCTTTAACTTCCCCAAAGGTGAATATGCTATCCTGATGGATGAGGTTGGATCGGGAGCGAAGAACGGGATCGAGGTGGACACCGTGACGATCAAGAGCGGGAGAACCTTTACCGGAACCTTTGATATCCCGGGTTCTCTGGAAGGCGAAGATGAAATCGCCATCCGGGTCGAGAATGTTGACGAATCCGCCTATTATGCGTTCACCTGGTTCGATAACGATCCGGATTAGTGGATATCAATCCATAAATACCTGCCATAAGGCAGGGCTTGTGTGAAGCTCGTTGGCGCTATCAGAGTAAATTCTCCTGATAGCGCCAATTTTTTTAATTGCAGTGATGGTATGTGGCCTGCCCTACCGCGGGTGAGTGAGTATTTTTAATCCCTCGCAACCTGCATGGGCAATCAGTGAGGAATTTGGAGGCCACTGTTACCTCAGGAATCTCCCTACCCGGAATGTGGGGAAATCCCCATGGTAGTTAATGCTGCATCGATCTATATTTCAACACTTGAGAATAAATCATCCTGTGAGCTGCACCTTACTTTGCAGCCTCAACCAGGAAAGGCATGTATGGAGGCGACATCGAAATTGCAGACTCAGATGACATCTACTGCCGAGTTGCTATCCCGCGCTAATGATTCTCTGCAGGCGGGAGACCGGGAGAATGCCTACCGCATGAGCCTGGAAGCCACCCGCCTCGAGCCCGAGAATATCGAAACCTGGTTGATGCGCTTTCACAGCGCACCATCCCGCGAGGAAAAGCTGCTGTGTCTGAGCCAGGTGGTTCGCCTGACTCCCGACCATCCCCTGGCGAAGCGGAGTATGTATACCACCCTGTGGGCCAAGCTTAAAACGGATCCTTTCCTGGCTTATATTGAAGAAACAGACCAGCTCTACTTCGTGCGGGGCACAGATTACCAATCCCTGGCGGTCCCAAAAGATCGTTCTATTCCGCAGATTTACCCTCCCAAACACCCAAAACCGCTGGCGCGGGCTTATCGGATCCTCGGTCTGGCTTTTCTTGGGCTTGCACTGGCCGGGCTGGGGACTCTGCTGCTGGCGCCTGTTGCCATCTGGCTGGCATTTGGGGCTATGACTGGGCCACTCAAACTGCCTGACCGCCGGCGAGCGTGGATAGTCATTTTGCTATCCAGCATGCTATTTGTCCTTGGGCTCCTTTTGGGCTTTATTTTCCTCACCCACTTCATCCAATAGGAGCAGATTATGTTAACCCGAGCACTTTACCTCGCAGCTGGCTGGTTCGTCATCAGCTTTCTTGGCCTCCTCCTGGCAGGTCTTCACCTGCGGGTACGCAGCAGGTTTATATCGCTGGCCTGGCTGGCAATTGTTATCCTCATCGGCGATGGGTGGGCGCTGTTAACTTTCGGCGTTCCAGAGGAGATCTTGCTGCTGAGTGTTATTGGCTTCCTGATCGGGGTGGCCGTCACCATCTGGCTTCCAGACTGGAATGCTCTGGGTCAGGTGCTGTGGGGCATGACGCTCCTGGTTACGGCCTTGTTTTCCGTTTATTCTTTCTCTGTGACCGCATTTACGCCCCTCAATCCGCTTTCATTTCTCTTCGCCCTGACCTTTTTCTTCGTTGAAACCTTTGCCCTGCTGTTGGCACTGACCCATACCTTTGAAAGCCTGGCGGCCACCACACGCCTCAGCTGGCGGCGGCGTGTGAAGCAGCTGAAGCCTGTCCCGGGCTATACTCCAAAAGTTTCGTTACACGTTCCGGCTTACAATGAGCCGCCGGAAGTGGTTCAACGCACTTTACAATCGTTGGCCAAACTGGACTACCCGAATTACGAAGTCCTGGTGATCGATAACAATACCCCCGATGAACGGATCTGGCGCTCGCTGGAGGCTATTGTCCAGCAAATGGGGCCGCGTTTTCACTATCTTCACCTGGATAACTGGCCCGGGTATAAGTCGGGGGCGTTAAACTTTGCGCTTACACAAACCGCTCCCGACGCCGAAATCATCGGCACCATCGATGCCGATTACCAGGTGGAACCTAACTTCCTGGTGGAGCTGGTGCCCGCCTTCAACGATCCACAGCTGGCCTTTGTCCAGACGCCTCAGGATTACCGGGATTACAAAGGCCATCCCTATACCGAGGCTACCTATTATAGTTATCGCTATTTCTTTGAAGTTTCCATCCCGACTCGAAATGAACACAATGCCATTATCTTTGCCGGCACCATGGGGTTGATCCGCAAATCAGTCCTGCAAGAAATCGGCGGCTGGGATGAGTGGTGTATCACCGAGGATGCAGAGGCCAGTCTGCGGATCCTGAAGCGTGGCTACCAATCCCTGTATATCGATAAGACTTATGGCTATGGATTAATGCCATTCACTTTCGATGGGTTAAAGAAACAGCGTTTCCGCTGGTGCTTTGGCGGGATTCAGATTTTGCGTAAACATTGGGAAGCCCTGATGCCATGGGCGCGCTGGATCGAGGCAGACAACCGCCTGACACCTGCCCAGCGCTATTTTTATCTGGCGGGTGGGCTGCAATGGTATTCGGACGTGCTCAACCTGCTCTTCGCCTTTTTCTTGATCCTGGGAGCAGCATTCAGCCTGTTTGAAATCGGCTCTGCTATCCGGCCCTTGACTTTGCCCATGCTGGTGATGCCCGCTGTTTTTCTTATCTTGAATATCTGGCGATTTTTGTGGGTGCTGCGTCACAAACTCCATTTGAGCTGGAAAAAAGCGGTGATCACCATGTACAGCTTCTTCAGCCTGGGTTGGGTGGTTACCCTGGCTTCTATCCAGGGTCTATTCCAGGCGCAAGGAGTATTCTTACGCACTCCTAAAGCCAGATCGCAGTCAAAGATGTGGAGAGCCCTGCAGGTCACGCGCTGGGAAGCAGGAATTGGAGCAGCGTGTGTGCTGGCAGGAATTGCTGCCTTCTGGCACACGCCAGAATCTCGTACCTTGCTGATGGCTACCCTGCTTTTCTGGCAGGGAGGGTTGTACCTGGCTGCCCCGGTTTACAGTCTGCTCAGTATGGGGGCACAGGATATAGGGCGTTCTGAAGTACCGGCGCGCAATGTGGTGCACGAGAATTGGGCAGCTCGCTGGGCATTAGGATTTGTTGTGGTGGCTGTGGCTGCGGGGGCGATTGCCCTGTTAATTCCCCGACCAGAGGTCCCATCCTATTATTCTCGCTACCAGCCTCAAGATGTGCCGCCAGGCCGCCTGTTCGGTTTTGACAGGGTACCGCTTGAAGAGCGCCGCTTCACTCCTACCCCTACATCAACCCCCTCGCCAACCAGTGAAGCTGGGGGAGGCTTGCCTGGCGTTACGATCGTCCCAACAGGAGAGCCAACCCTGACGCCACTGCCAGATGGTACGATCACGCTGACTCCCACGCCAGGGAGTGAATCACCGACGGCGATTCCGGATACACCGCTGCCTTCTGAGACGCCTACCACGACGGTGGGTGTCACGCCCACCCCATTTATGTCGGCCACTCCCACCGCCGCAACACCAGCGCCTTCCGGAACACCTTTACCAACAGCAGCACCTGTAACACCTTCGCCCACACATCTCCCGAGTGTCACCTCTACCCAGTTGCCAGGGCCCACGCTCACACCATTCATTACACTAACACCCGGCGACCCCGGAACCATGGAACCCACACCCATTGTCCCTGTCACGCCCACACCACCAGCCTGACCTCCGAGCATACGCGGTTGGAGGGAGTACTGCGAGTTTGGCGCGGTTGCCCGTTAGGAGCACGGGTACGGATTGGTCTCCAGGATACCTCTTGTGCGGCTTTCGGAAAGCTCTACTCGCTGCGGATCGATGGCTGCAGCCTACGGCAGGGTGTCTACTTGCTGCGATCGCGTGGCTGTAACCTACGGCATGGCGTCTAATCGCTGTGATTATATGGCTGTAGTCCACGGAACGGCGGCCACCGGTTGAGGGTGGTGATCTCGGATTGATTCAACAAAAGAGGTAAAGCGATGATGGCTGTGGGCGAAGGCTTCGGTGGAGGGATGGAATTAAGTGGATACTGAATCTTTTCCAACACTTCCTGTTTGCCCTGATGGATGCTCTGCCAGTCGTCCAGCAGCAGACCACCCGTATCCCCTGAATTAGGATTCAGCGACCAGAATGTCCAGCTAAGTC
>JAJZSS010000013.1 GCA_021849525.1 Chloroflexota bacterium | reverse complement strand
TTGCGATGTAATGAATAGTAGTTCCCCGGGCCAGTGCGCAGATTTACCCGACCATCAGTTACCTGAATCGTTGCTGGTGGAGGAGGGGATGGGGTTGTGACCGGAAAGGCATCCGTTTCGAGATTTATCCCGGTAAGATCAAGCCATCGCATTTCGATCCAGCCATCCTGACCGTCTAATGTTTTAACATAAAGCCAGTTGTCATCACTCGATCGCCCCAACAAAATCAACTGTTCGCCTTGAGTCAGCCTTCGGTCCCCTGAATAGTTCAGGCTGGGGCCTGTTCGTAGATAGACGCGAACAGCTGAAACTGTGATGATTGTTGGTGAGGTTGCAAACGATGTTGATAAAGATGTTGGAGTAATGGTGGCAGTTGCTTGGCTGGTTCTGGTGGGCGTGGATGTAGCCAGGGGAGTATGGCTTGGATTAACCTGCAAGTTCTCGTGATAGGGTACATAAGAACTATATGCTGGTGTGCTTCCCCAAATAATAAGCACCGGGAGGAGCAAGAAAAGCATGAGAATCCAGCGATAAGCCAAATTCTTGTTATGTGGAGGGGATTGGATTTTTTCTGTCGTTGGAGTCATTGGATGCACCTCAATAAGCAACTGTAATTGGCCGATAATATCATTTTCCTCTTCTCCCGAAAGCATCGATGTAATTAAGGTATCATGCCAAGCTCTTTGAGTTTGGCTGTGCTGAGGGCGAATCCGGGGTGGTATTCCAGGCTGGTGCGCAGATCAGCCAGGGCTTGGGCCGTATTACCAAGGGCGTATTGTGATAATGCCCGCCAGTAATAGCTTTCCTCCAGAACAGGCTCGGCCATGGCTCCCAGAGTCTGATTCGCCAGCTTGATGACATCCTGGTAGCGCTCAGTGTAATAATATGCCGGGTAGGGGCCTGTTTCATACCAGAGGATGCGGTATGGACGAGAATCCTGCTGGATATCCGGGTATATGGCGAAGGCAGTGTCATATGCGTTGGCAGCGTTGGCGTAATCCTGCAGACACACCAGGCTGGTGCCGGCGTTGAACCAGGCAAAGAATTGTTCCCGAACATCTGTTAGCGAGGTAGTTTCTTGCTTGGCGCGTTCGTAAGCGATCTGACAGGCACCTTCATCAGTCGCAAGCGGTCCAAGCAAATCGAGTACATCATTTTCTCTTTCTGGCGGGTAAACGACAACGAATACATAATTAAACGAGCGCCAGGCTTGTTCTATCTCGCTGAAAGAGAAATCAAATCCTATAAAAGTATCCCAGAGATCCTGAGAAATCTCTCCTCCCCATGGGGGGTAGCTCATGAGGTAGGAGTCGTGGGCCGTGAGGGACTTTTCTTCATCATCATAGCCGACTACCAGATTGTAGTGTCCCATCCAGCCATCATTTCTTAAAGAATACGGCTCGAAGCCTTTTTCGATCATCACTGGAAAACCTGCATTTACCAGCGCCTTGATCGTCTGCAGGTCGCCGCCATACCGCCAGAGCGCACGCTTGTCTGTTTGTTCGTTGACGAAATCAGCCAGCTCGTAGGGCATTACATTCACATCCTTCGCATTGGGCCTGATCGCCGCACCGGTGGTAAGTTGATTTTTGCCCCAGTCATAATACGAAAGGTACATGGAAAGAGTAGCCGGTCCGCAGTTGTTCATAAACTGGCGTTCGCATAGGATGCCTGTCAGTAAAGCATAAGTTGGCAAGGGGGTGGGAGTCGGCGGGGGAGTATAGGTTGGAATAGGCGAAGGATTCGGTGTTGGAGGAGAGATAGCTTCGTAGGTGGAACGGGCTGGTTTCACGGGAAGCTTGGTCGGTGGGACAGGAGTAGGGGTATTGGAATCAATTATGGCTGGGGCGTAGGTAGATGATACACCATCCTCATTACTGGATGGAACGAAGACTACTTCGCTGGGTGGGTTTAACCAATATTTGACATTTCGATAAATTACGCGGGAATGATAGTCTATCCTTGACCAGACTGGGGGCAGGTTTATGGTAACCGCCAGGAGGATAACTATAATGAGTACCCAGATTTTCTTCCGTTTATTCATAATTAAATATTATCCTAAAGATTGCTTTTCAATAATGTATTCCAGGAACAGCCGTAAACCTGCTGGCAGGGCAGAAGAAAATGCGACTCAGTAAACTTCATCTCTAATAATCTTTCTTGTTTAGCGTCATCCGGTACCATTATACCCGGGTAATTCAGGGAAGCCTTTCTTGGACAGACTCTGCTGAGCCCGGGGAATATGGGGGAATGGGGATCGTAAGCGGCTGGTTAACCTGCAGATTAGCAAGATCCAGGCCAGGATTGGCCTCTTCCAGGTTTTCTATCGTCGTATTGAATCGGGCAGCCAGCTTGGGCAGAGTATCGCCAGGGCGTACGGTGTAGGCGTATTGATTTCCTGCATCCAAACCGCGCTTGCGAAGCACGTCGAAACCATTATGACCTGTTTGGCCCAGACGGGAATTACTCCATTCATTATAGATAATACCATCCCCAGGGGAGTGTGGGTCATAGAGCAGATAGCGCAGAATTAACATTGAGCCCCAGATAGGATTACCCCAACTTTGATACTGGTTGGTGACAGTGTAGGCGCGCCCCTCGGCATCTACCTCGGTGACAACAAACATGTGTTCGAAACCATAACCTTTGGCATAGGTATAAAGAAAGTCAGCGGGTTGCAAAGGCCAGGCGCTAAAGTCAAATTCTGCCAGGGGGGTATCAAAGTGAAAAACCTCATAATCGCGCTCGGAAAACAAACTCCACGGGCGGCCATTATCGATAGGGCGAGCCTGCCAGTATGACTTGAGATCCTGAACTGGGCCGGGCTGTGTGGGCAGCAGGCCAGCATCGCGCAGAATCGCAGCGGCCAGTGGGCCGCAGATATTCTCAGCAGATTCTGTTTTACCATCCAGGAAATTAAGGCTGCGGGCAATCTCTTCGGCATCTTCAGGGTAGGGCGCCTCATAAGCCAGGGCAGCCTGGCGCAGGCGTTCCTGCCAGGGGATGTCAGGAGTTGGGATTGGTGTTGAGGCAGGCAAATCCGCGTAACCGGCCTCCACCATCCAGCGGCAAATCACCGGACCGCCGTGCTGATCAAGCCCGGAAGTGCCGCTGGTAATGGGCTGGCTGTCATTGCCCCGCAGGTAACCACCGGAGCCGGTAAGCTGCTCCTGATCAGCAGGTGAGAGATCGATATCCCCGATGGCGATCGCATGAATGTAGACACCCGACCCGGATCCTGTCTCGTCAGTGTCGCGTAACCAGGCAGCAAACCCAACCGTTCGCAAAGCCCGGATGAGAGGCTCAATTTCGGAATAAAGGACATTGTCTGTTTTGGGGCGGGTAACCGAGATGTCCACTACGCCGCCGCCGAGGTGAGATTCAATACTGTCCAGGGTGTCGTTGCGATAACTTCCCCGGATGATGGCTTCCCCGGCCACATCAATCACACCGTCATACAGCAGGGCAGCCTGTTGTAGCATTTTATAGGTGCGGGTGTTGAGGGTTTGATCGTTGATAGTCAGGCGCGCGTAATCGTCAGGCGGTTGCCAGCAGCCGGCTGGCTCGTAAAAATCTGGTTCTGGGGTAGAAGTGGCAGTTGGGATGCGCAACTGACCAGGGGAGTCGGTGGCTGCCGAGGTAGGCGAAATTAGCGGCGCTTCAATCGGGGGATTGTTTGGAACCTGGGTATGTGAAGCTGTCCAGGTTGGAGAAACCAGGACGGATTCAGCTTCAGGAGTCGCAGGAGGAGGCGCGTCCACCTGGCAGGCAGTCACGCCAAGCAAGAAGCAGACTCCCAATCCAAGTTGTAAAACGGTTTTCGACACCCATATTATTACTTTGTAAGTGTGTAATTGCGAGCCACCCATAGTTATAAAGAGGTTGACATTTTCACTTGAAGCCCTTAGGTAAATGGCGGATGTGGATGATCAACCTGTATCCCGAATAATTATCTACTCCAACTGGTGATGAATATATGCTCTGTATTATACCCTTGGCCGCGTGGCATTCAGGCATGTTAGCGTGGCTACCCCGAAATGTTAACCTTGCAGCTTTGACAGGTACAATCTCACTGGCTTTCACCGGTTTTATCCCTGGCTCATGACAGACGTTTGGTTCGTGATAATTTTAGCGCCTATGATAAGATAGCCTGTGGACATAATCTGTTTATGAATGACCAAATCCTATTCAAAAATACATTACAGCGTGTGCCTCAATTCAACGGGCTGGCCGAGGAAACCCAGCAGGCAATCGCGCACTTGGCTATTTGCCGCAATTTTGATGGGGGTCAGGTAATCTATGTGGAAGGCGAGCCGGCAGAGGCGATTTATATTTTGGAAACCGGTTGGGTTAAAGCGACCCGAATGACACTTGAAGGACGCGAGCAGGCGATGCTGTTCCTGCGCCCGGTAGAAATTTTTGGGGATATCGCCGTATTCACTGGCACACCGTATCCAGGCACAGTTGTAGCTCTGGAACCGGTCAGTGTCTGGGCTGTTCCAGCCAAAAAAGCTCTCGATTTAATTCCTCATTATCCCGACCTGGCAATGGCTGTTATCCGTCATTTGGGGGATCGCGTACTTCATTACGTCAGATTGGTTGAAGATCTTTCGCTTCGCAATGTTGAGGCGAGATTGGCGCATACTCTACTTGATAATGCAGAACTGCGGGACGGCCTTCTCCTTGTTCCACGCCGGGATTGGACGACATTCGATCAGATGGCCGTGCGCCTGGGAACGGTGCGCGATGTGCTTAGCCGGGCACTGAGAACCCTTGAACTTGAGAACCTGCTCAAGGTAGAGAGACAGTATATTGTCCTGCTCGACCCAAAGGGTCTGGCAGAACGTGCCAATCGCTGATGAATTTTTTTCGTTCCCAACTCGCAACAAGTGCAGTGTAAGAAAGATCGTGCAGGATATCCAGATAACCTCCTCGAATCCAACTCGGTAACTCGTCCGCCTCCAAGATGAAATAACAACTTGTTATATTGAACCGGCCAGGCGATATTCCCCTCCAAAATATCCAAGCAACACACTAACTGATAAGCGAAACCCAACATCTGGTTCTACTCCGTTAAGAGTAAGGGCTGGCTTAGCGTAATTATTTATTTGACTCTAAACAAAGTTCTTACGAGTGCTGAACTTCTGATGTGTGGTCTGGGTGACAATCCCAGGATAGATGGACCCAGAACAAGACTTTATAGATCCGGGTGGTAAGACCAGTGGGTGGATAAATTTAATCACGATAAAAGTCGTATTCAAAATCTGTTCCTGTTTGTACACTAATGTACAAGGTGAATTTATCCATGGAAATCTCCCCATATAAATCTGATGAGAGCGTGCGATCGGCCATTCTGGCTAAGATTTCAGTTGATGGACGGATCGCCAATGCACACGTGCGCGTGGGGGTGCTGAACGGTATTGCTCACCTGGTAGGAGAGGTAGATACATTGATTAAACGCACTGCTGCAGAGGATATCGCCCGGCAGGTGAAAGGCGTACGCGGGGTGGTAAATCGGATTGCAGCTCCGGGTGCTCCCAGTCCGGCGCGGGAAATCAACCTGGATTTAAAGAATGACCAATAAATCGGATGTGAGGTGTTCAAGTTGCCGAAGAAATTATTCTTTTTAATCAAGTATACGAATAATTCAACTGAAATTCAAAATTAATAGATTAATTAATAGGAGAGGATTGGATGAAAAACAATACCAGTTTAGGGGCCGTAATGGCGGTGCTCGGGATCCTGACCGGCTTGATTATATTTTATCTTCTTGCAGGACAATATAATCAGGTGATTGATATTAAGATGGCAACCGGTCGAACAGATGAGGCAACCTCCGTCACAATCACATATGCCGTCCTGGGTTGGATCGGGATTGCCGCAGGGGCCATCTGGGCAGCGGTTCTATACGGTTTCCTGAACAAAGCAAAATGGGCCTGGTTCTGGGGCGCCGTCGCAGCAACCATCCAGTTGCTGGCGGGATTCTTCCCCATGATCCCTGCCATGGATAGCGACCTGCCAACACCCACGATGATCGTATTTATTCTGGCGGCAATCCTATGGTTTGGTATGCTCCTCATCGGCGGGGTTGATAAGAAAATAATAGCCTTGACATTCATCGCTGGGATTGCCTACGTACTGACATTTATCGATGGCGTCGCTCCAATTGCCAAATACACCACATCCCAGGATGATCCATTCTGGAATGGGATGTACGTGATGTCTCAGCAGATCAGCTGGTGGGGAGCGGCAGCCTGGGCAATATTCATCTTCGCGGTATTAAAAAAGAAATCGTGGGCTATTCCTGTCGGAATCTTTGCGGGAACAATGTCGATGATGGCAGGTTACCCACTGGGACTCCACAATGCGCTTGTCGAGGTACATCGATTTTCTATGTTCCTCCCTGCACCGCTCCTCAGCACAGGCTTGCTGATTTACTTACTGCTGCCTGGAACGAGCAAAATGCTCGACAAATGGAATACGACAGTGTAATCATCAACTCGTTCAATTGATCTCGAAGGGAGGAAAATATGTTCACGCTGGAAAATCTATTTTTGTTGCTGACTGGCCTGCTCGCTGCCTACCTGTGCTGGTATTTTTGGCGGCGGTTCACGCTGCATAAAGCATTGCACAACCTTTATTACTTGATGGGGTTTGCCGTGCTGCTGGTTTCAGGTCTTTTACTGATTTTCCTGGGTCTGGATATTTTGGCTTCACCCTGGGTGTTGACTGTTGCCAGCTTAATCCCTCTGGGAATTTCAATGGGCATCGCAGAGGAATATTACCCGGCCTGGAAAAAATCCTTCAAGTGGTTCGCAGTCATCGGATTTTTGGCAATTGCTGTTACCAGCATCCTGGGGATGGATACACTCAAGAAATTTGCGGTACCGCTTTTTCATGGGGTTGCCGGGCTGGTAATATTTCTTGGACCGTTCTTTGCCAAACAAGCACCCCAGGGCTTCTATTGGGTGGGCATCGGAGGCCTGCTCATCGGTCTCGGCGGTATTGCGCTGGCGTTTATTTCTGCTGGCACACAGCTATTATTTTTTAGCCCCGAGTTTGTGATGAAAATCATTTCTCCTTTGCTCTTTCTAATGACAGGTGCGTTCACTATAGGATTTACCAGGAAAGGGTAGAAATTCATATGCTGCAATTCATCAAAGACCGCTTGAACTATCTTTTTAGCTCTACGAAGGGCTTGATCCTGGTAGCAATTGCCATGATCGCCATTGTTACGCCTATGTGGGGGATGCTGTCTGGCCCGATGGCGGAACTGGGTGTGCGTGAGGTGGTAGTCAAGCTGCTGGGTATGGATCTGGTACAGGCCGAGCGTGAAGGTCGCATCATCATCTTATACCATTCAATAGCCATGGCCATCATCGCCATCGAAGTTTACATGGTTACTGGCCTGCTGGCAATGAAATTATCGTATAAGATTGCGATTCGAGCCTTGATCACTGTCGGCTATATCGTAACGATGATATTTGGTCTGGGTTTCGCCTATTTTGGTCATAATTGGGCTTTCCACGGGCTGTATATTGCAGGTTTAACCCTCATCTTCTGTGCAGGTGTGCTGATGGTGGTTGCGCTTTGGCCCTGGAATCCGAACTATCGTAATACGGATAAAAGTTATGCCCATATTGGGAGCCTGGACCTGGAACGCAGCGCGTTTTTTGCGACGGCACTGACGACCGTGCTCTCTGCCTTGTTCGGGGCAGTACCCGGCGCGTATTTTGGCAACGGGTTTGAAGTTTTCCTGGCTGAGAACATCATCCGCTTCCCTGAAAAGTCAGTCATGGAGTACTCCATCATCGGCCACCTGCATATCATGCTGGCTCTGATCAGTATCATGATCACGCTGATTGTTGGTCGCTGGTTGACCTTCAATGGCTTGATGCACAAGATTGCCATGCCATTGATGATCCTGGGTACTATCGTGCTCAATTTGGGTGTCTGGGGGGTTGTCACTCCGCTGGAGCCTATTGCGCACATGATCATCTATGTCGGGGCCACACCTTCCATGCTGGCGGCGCTTCTCTTACTCATCTGGAGCTGGGGTAAATTGATACGAGATGGCACCGCCCAGTTCCGGAAGCCCAATTTTGGTCAGAAAATCAGCGCCTTATTACGCGACCCGCTCAAGTTTGGCCCGACCTGGCAAATGCTCTTTATGAACTTCACGACCTCTGGGATTGGTATCTTTATGGCCGTCCGGCTGGATGAGATATTTCGCGTCTGGCCGGCGCGCGAAGAGCGTATCGAGCTGACGGGTCACTGGCATGTCCTTTCGGCCATCGTGGCTACGATCATCCTGATGTACTATGGCGATATGATCAACCTCAAAGGAAAATTCCGCCAGTGGTATGGCTGGGGCTTGATTGTACTCTCGGACCTGGCTTTTGCTGCAGTTACGATTTTTGAGATGAAACGCTTGTTTATCAGCGAAGCAGAACAACAGCCTCTGGTCAACGTGCTCATGTATATTATGGATTTTGGCCTGGCGATGCTGTTGTTGCTCCTTGCGATTGTGATGGTCTGGCGTCTTGTCGACTTATTTAAATCTAATGGGCGATGGAAGGAAGAAATAAGCCACGAGCTTTCCCAGGAGGTATCACAATGAAGCGGATGGCACCAATCCTCGTTTTGCTGGGTGTTTTGCTGGCTGCCTGTGCACCGGTGGACTTGAACGCGCCCATAGCCAGTTATGATACGGGGATCGATCCGAATGCCTGGGCGCAAATCCCAGCCGGTGAATTCTTCGACGGCCAGCATGAAGTTATCGAAGCCACCGGGGCTTATGAAATCATGATCACCGATGTCACTACTGAACAATCCGCTGTCTTCCTCAACCATGCCCAGGCAGATGGCTATATCAAGGTTGATAGCGATAAAATTGTCGGCTATTACCCTGGAGATGAGTTCCGGGGCGTCAAGCATGAGGAAGAAATCAAGGCCGGCGATTGGATTTTTATTCCGTTGGACGATCCTTCCCAACGGATCCAGTATGACGGCGCAATCTTCACTGCCCAGCCGGAATATGCGAACCACCCGATGACCATGGTAAGCTGGTTCGGGGCTTGGGGCTATTGTGAGTACAATGATTGGCGATTACCAACTGAGGTGGAATGGGAAAAGGCTGGGCGAGGTGACGATGTGCGTCCTTTCCCCTGGGGGGATGATATTTTAAGAGAAAATGCCAATTTCTATGCCAGCCGTGATCCTTTTGAGAAGATGAGCACCTTCGGTTCGCGAACCACACCGGTGGGATTTTTCAACGGCAGCAGCTATGATGGTTATCTAACCCTTGCTTCGGCTTCACCTTATGGATTATATGACATGGCGGGCAACGTCTGGCAGTGGACCGGCGATGTGTACGAAGGGATGCACTACCGCTTTATGCGGGGAGGCTCTAAGGATACCTATGAGATGGATCTAAGGCTGTGGGTACGCAATAATGCCACGCCTACTTACGTGAGCCCGGGTGTAGGTTTCCGCTGTGCCCGCGATAATTAAAGTACTAATAGGTAAGGTGGTCCTTAACTGCCTATTTTTTCGCCTTGTAGGAGCGCAATAGCATGCAAACCGTGCTTGCCAAAATAAAACTCTTTTGGCCGCTAATCAAGAGCCTGCAGACTGGCTTGCTTGTATCCACTGGCCTTGCGGGATACATGAGCGCCCGCTGCCCTGTCTTAAATCCGTCCACGATGGCCGGGCTGTTGATCAGCCTGGTCGCTTCCATCAGTGGCAGCACCATTCTGAATATGTGGTGGGATCGGGATATTGATGCAAAAATGGGACGGACACAAAAACGCCCGCTGGCGTCAGGCAAAATTAATCCAGAAGAAGCATTTCGGGTAGGCCTGGCGCTCGCTGTGCTTGGTGTAGGGATTGCTGTAGTAATGGATGTCCTGTATGGGGTGATCATATTTGCAGGTTTATTTTTTGATGTAGTTGTATACACCATCTGGCTCAAGAGGCGCAGCTGCTGGAGTATTATCTGGGGTGGTGTTTCGGGTGGCATGCCAATATTGGCTGGACGGGCTCTGGGCGTGGGAGGGCTGGACTGGGTAGGAGTACTGCTTGCGCTTAGTATCCTGCTCTGGATTCCAACCCACATATTAACCTTCAGTATGCGATATTCAGAGGATTATCGAGATGCTGGAGTGCCGACTTTTCCATCGACATATGGGTTTGGCTTTACCCGGGCTACGATCGCGATTTCGAGCATACTGGCTGCGCTGGCCATGGGCGTTGCTGCCTGGGAGATTGGCCTGGAATGGGGATTCTTACGCTTGCTGGGGGTGTTATCTTTTGGTCTGCTTGTATTGGCAATCAGCATGATCTTTCGCCCGACGGAGCGTGTCAATTATGGATTATTCAAATATGCTTCGGTCTACATGCTTGCGTCGATGTTATTGATGATGATCTGACCGGCGGATCAGTAAAATGCGAATGTCAATCCTGGACCGGATTCTGCTACTTATTACTGGCTTGCTTGCTGCTTACCAGGTGGCTGTCGGAATTGATGGCCTGGCCACGATTCCCACTATTGCCTATACCATCGCATTTGGCGTTCTCTTGATCGCTGGGTTGCTGCTGATTATTCTGGGCTTTGAAGTGCTGGATTCCCCCATCGTGGTTGATGTATCTACCGTTATGCCACTTTCGTTAGCACTTGGCCTTGTATGGCAGTATCTTCCCCAGTATCGTACTGCTTACCTGATCTTTGTCCTCATAGGATTGCTGGCAGTGATCCTTACACGTGCGAACCGGATGTCAAATAAGATGCCAATCATCGTTCTGGCTCTGGTCCACGGCGTAGCAGGAGTAACCATATTCTTGCTGCCAATCTGGCTCGCAGTGCAAGGCATAACAGGAGCATTCTTTTCCCTGGTAGGGGTTGGGGGTGGATTGATTGGGGTTGGTGGCCTTTTATTATCATATTTAAAGGCAGGCAGGCCGATACTTTCGCGAGAGATAATCCTAAGAATCTTTCCTGGTTTGTTGCTGCTGATGACAATTTGCTTTGTGGTTGGATTCATGTTCGGATAATAATCATTTCAGGGTATTAGTGATTATCAACCTGGTTTTGGTGGGTTAACTTCTTCACATCAACCCCTGGTGGCCGTTGTATTTGACATTTCTCAACGAGAACGGTGTGAATGGTCTGATAAATTTTCTACAGCCGAGCCAGTTATAAACATCTTATTCTGATCGTCCTATGACATACCTGATTAATGTCACTAATCCGGTAAAATCCAAAATTGGTCATGTTTTTGCCTTGACAGGATAGATAAGAAGAGTATAATCCCGGAGCTTGATCGGAAACACCTGGAAAACAACCAGGCTCCACTGAAAACTGAAAGAAAAGACAGGCTGGGTGTGAAGCAAGAGGCAGTCTGACCGGAAAAACCGGGGAAAATAGCCTCTTGACAAAAGTGCGCGTTTAGATATAATAGCTAACGCACTTTGAAACGAAAGATCTCACCCCAACGGTAGATCGCTAACAACCGAGAAGACGCCTCTGCGTCGGAAGACCAACACCAACTGGGTTGTCGGTCTTGGAGCCGATGTCGAAAAAGGACATCGGTGTTTAGTCTCTAAGCGACTTGACAGAGGCCTGTGTGGCTGGTAAAATCCCGCCCGCAAAGTTGGCAGGACCTTAACAACTGAAGAGTGATAGGAAGAAAGAACTCGCAATTCCAGTAACAAAATCCGTGACTTCAACGTATCAACGATACGTTAAAATCTAGCGGAGAGTTTGATCCTGGCTCAGGATGAACGCTGGCGGCGTGCTTAATACATGTAAGTCGAACGAGGAGTTTTGCTTCGGTAGAGCTCCGAGTGGCGAACGGGTGAGTAACGCGTTGGTGACCTGCCCCGAAGTGTGGGATAACAGCTCGAAAGGGCTGCTAATACCCCATGTGGTCGTAGAGGTTAGAGACTCTACG
>JAJZSS010000012.1 GCA_021849525.1 Chloroflexota bacterium | reverse complement strand
AACATACTTGACGCCCAGGCCGCGCGCCCCGATATATTTTCGAGCCCATTCCTCAGGAATGGCCTTGTATTCAACCTTCCCAGTGGACAGGTCCACATGGGCCATCCGATTGGCATAACCTCCGAGCATGATTTTTCTCCTTTTTTACTTCCTGGTATTATGTTTGAGGCAGGAACCAGAAGCAGATATTTGGATTTTTCTCGAGGATATTGAAATCTGCACCTCCGCCTACGTTATGGTAAACCATCCATGGGCCTTGTTTACACCGCGTTTAATTAGATTCTACCAACGATTTTCTTTCATGGGCACTGGATTACACCCTGAGACCATAAGCAGCTTCCGCAAGCCGGAAACTCATTTCCCAGGCAGTCTTCGACATTCGCCTCGGAGAGATCGCAGCCGCCGCAAAATGTACAGGGAGCAAAACCAAAACTCTGCACCTTTTCGCGATACGCCACATACCCTGGTTCCAACCACAGGGCTTCCAATTCTTGCTCATTGACATTGCCGATTACATGCTTGAAGGAACGGTGCTCCTTGCCATGCAAGTAGCTGATATGGTTGTGCATCAACGGCCAACAAGGGCTGACACTGCCATCCCAGCTGATCGACATGGTGCCGCCCTCGACAAAATTACACACATCGTTCGCGCCGCTCAGGCTGTTGCCGGCAAAATTGACGTTGTAGCCGCTGTTCAGGGCGCTGTAGAAGGCATCTTTCGTATGGTCATCGAAGTCAAATTTGGGGAGGCTGAGCCTGGGCAACCAGGGAGAGGTCATATAGGCGATATCGCTCAAGGTTCGCCGGTAGAGCATCTGATCCTGCATATCTGGGGTGTAGGGCATTACATTGCTCACCGAGAAACGGCTGGCGCCAAGCTGGCGACCGATTTTTAACAGCTCGGGCAGGTCACCGATATTCTTGCGCATGGCAACAAAGGCGATCCCGATCTCAGGAGTGGGCTTGTGACCCCCGCGCCGCAGCTGGCGAAATACATTCAGGTTAGCCAGAACTTTGGGTAATTCTGCGCCCAGGCGCACATCCGCATAACTCTCCGCGGTCGCGCCGTCCAGGGAAACCCACAGCACATCCAATCCGGCTTTAATCAGGCGGCGTGAATTTTTTTCGGTGAGCGTGGTTCCATTGGTGATCAGCTCAACCGGCGCACCGCATGCCTTGAGTTGCTCGATCCAATCCATGGTGCGCGGATGAAAGAGGGGCTCCCCCAACCCACCGAAAAAGACAGTCGGCATGGAAGGCAGTTTTTTTAATCCATTGAGAATATGCTCAAAAGTCTCCTGAGACATCCGGCCCAGGGTTTCATCCCATCCATTGCGAATGCAAATCGTGCAGTTGAGGTTACACAGATCGGTTGGCTCGATATACACTTTTTGCAGGTTGGATGTCGAACGATGCAAACGGATGTGATTGGCGTTCGGCTCGATCCGCACCCGGTTCCCCGGTTTCACGCCATAGGATTCGGAGATTTCTTTTGGCAGGATCAGCCTGCCCTGGTCGTCCACCTCTGCCCAGAGATTCGATTGTAAATCCATACTCCACCTGAGTTCAATTTCACATCCAGCATTGAATACCGATAAACTCCAACCAATAAGGGTTGATTGACAATAATGCGTCAATTTATTGTAGCTGTTTCTATGTAGAATTCGAGTGACTAAAGTCCGGTGTATGCTCGCAAATTGTCACGCCCGGAAAAATAACCGACAACCTTGTAAGGATTAGCCCTCAGAAGATGGATATAATCCAGATCAGAGTGCGTCCCCCGGACGATTATTGATGATGCTCTCAAGGTGAAGCATGGCAAAACTGAGCCATCCCCCTGTCCATTCAGCGAGGGACGGAGATAGATTGAATATCAACCTGCTGCAGGCATTAAACGCTGCGGCAGCTTCGATCCAACGCTCGGCGCGCTCCGAGCAAGACGTATTTAATGCCTTTAATCAACAGGTGCGTCTGGCAGGATTTCACGGCACTCTGAGCCTGTTAGAAGAAGATGGAGAGACGATCCAGGTAGTGGCGACAACCCAGTCGCCTGCGGGTATCCGGTCTGTCATCGAGCTGGCAGGACAATCCTTCCTTGGATATAGAATTGCCTTATCAGCCCTGCCAGAATTAGGCCCGGTGACCCAACGCGGCGCAACCATATTTTCTCCCGATTCCACAGCCATCGTGGCGCGTTTTTTCCAGAACCTGCCTTCCAGCTCCCATGCACCACTATTGGATAAATATGGCGGAAAACCGGCTTTCTTTACCCCCCTGTACCTGCAGCAAAAACTGAGCGGTGTCTTTCATATCTTCGGCGATGCCCTGACGCCCATTGACCAGCCCACCATCGAAGCTTTTGCCAGTCAGATCTCAACGGCATTAGATAACGCCCGCCTGTTCGCTGGCCTGCAAGATGCCGAGACGCTCTATCGCAGCCTGTATGAAAGCTCGGTACATGGGATCATGACTGTCGATCCAGCGACAATATGCGTCCTCTCGGTGAATCCGCGGATGGTCGAAATGATCGGCGTCAGCCGTGAAGAGCTGGTTGGCAAATTCCTACCGGACTTGCATCCTGCGGCGTTTAATCAAAAGAGCAGGGACTTAATTGATCTGGCAGCGACCGGGCAAGAAATAGCCTTCAACCTCCCCCTTGTCCGTCCGGATGGCAAACAGCAGTTTATCCACGCCTCGATCACCCATTTCGAGACCAATAACCGACGCCTGCTGCAGATCATCTTTAATGACATTACGGATATTAAGGAGATGCAGGAAACGGTCAATGCCCGGGCCCACGAAATAGAAATGGTGCGCCAGGCGACCACCGCCCTGACTTCATCCCTCGAATTGGATCAGGTATTAGAGCAAATCCTGATCAACCTCGAGCAAGTTATCCCACTCGACAGCGCAGCGGTATTTTTATATGACCAGGGTGATTTACTGGGCATGGCCTTGCGCGGAAAAGTTGACCGGGATGCATTTCTCGGGCAGCGCTTCGACGGGCGCGATCCACTGTTTTTGGAAATCTTAGAAGCTCAAGGGCCAGTCATTTTAGAGGATGCCATGGCTGATCCACGATTTCACCGGTGGGCGGGCACCACCTACGTGAGGGGGTGGATGGGAATCCCCATGATCTTGAGGGGCGAGGTCATCGGTTATCTCACCTGTGACAGCCAGAAACCTGCTGCCTATACCCTGCACGAAGCCCAGCTGGCCATGTCTTTTGCCGCCCAGGCAAGTATCGCCATCGAAAACGCCCGGCTGTTTAAAGCCGAGCACCAGGCGCGTCTGCGCGCCGAATCCCTGCGGGATGCCTCGCAAGCGATCGGCTCGAGCCTCTCCCTTCACGAAGTACTTTTTACGATCCTGGAGCAGCTGGCTCAGATATTAAGCTATGACACCGGGAATATCATGCTCGTCGAAGGTGAGAAAGTTTACATGCATGCCTGGCGCGGGTATGAAAATTTCACCGATCCAGGCCTGGTCCCCCAAATCAATTTTACGACCCGGGCGGTTCCCCATTTCATCGAAATCATTGAACATGGAAAATCGATTGTCGTCCCGGATACGAAGGAAGACCCCACCTGGACACGGAATGCCATCAGCGGGCATGTGCGTTCCTGGTTGGGCGCGCCGCTCAAAGTACGCGGTCGGGTGATCGGTTTGCTGAGCCTGGACCGGATTCACCCTGGGCTGTACACAGCCGATGAAGTCTCATTGACCGAGGCTTTCGCCATCCATGCTGCCACCGCCATCGAAAATGCTCGCCTGTATGAAGAACAGGGTCAGCGAGCCGTGGAGCTGGAAGCGATCCGACGGGCCAGTCTGAGTGTAACATCCAGCCTGGATTTGCACGCGGTATTGGATTCTATCCTTAAACATACGATCGGCTTGCTGCCCGACTCAAATAACAGCCATATTTTTCTGTTCGAATCTCAGGGTCAGGGAAAGCTAACTTTTGCCGCTGCGCTTTGGGCAGATGGCGCCATCCACCAACCCTTCAACGCGCCGCGCGATAACGGCCTGACGGCAACCGTCGCCCGCACAGGCGAGATCATCCTCATTCCGAGTATGGCGAGCCACCCGCTGTACGAAAATACCCCGGAAAATTGGACTGGCGCTATCATTGGAGTCCCGCTTAAATTTGGCAGCCGGGTGGTTGGCGTGATGAACATCGCTTTTAAGCAGCCTCGCCAGTTTAGCGATACGGAAGTACGCATGATCCGCCTGCTGGGTGATCAGGCGGCAATCGCCATCGAGAACGCACGCTTATTCCAGCAAGCCGCTACCGAGCGCCGCCATCTCTCCCTGCTCTATCAGATCAGTCGCGATGTGATCTCCAGCCTGGATCCGGACGAAGTCCTCGAACGCGCCGTCGCCCTGACCTGCCAGGTTTTGGGCGGCATCGTCGGACAGGCTTTTCTCTATCTACCCGCCCAGGACCGGCTGAGTTTACGGGCGCTCTATGGACGCCCGGCCGTAAGACCGGACGAGTTAAATGTCCTCTATCCGATGAAGCCCGGCGAAGGGTTGACCGGGTGGGTAGCCAAGATGCGCCAACCGGTTTTCCTGGCCGAAGTACGCGATGACCCGCGCTGGATGCATGTACCCGATGTTGATGAGAATGTTCACGCCGTTATTACGGCTCCTATCCTGGCAGGAGATGAACTGCTGGGCATTTTGTCGGTTTCCCACCACCGTCCTGGCGCTTTCTCTGAGGATCATCTGGAATTAATGATGGCGATCTGCCAGGAAGTCGGTCTGGCGCTCAGCAATGCCCACCAATACCAGGAAGTCCAGGACCGCCTGGCTGAGCTCACCCTGATCCAGAATTTAACTCAGGCCCTCAACCAGCGCCTTGAACCGCGCCAGATGCTGAGCGAGACTGCCAAACAGCTTGTGGTGCAGGCAGGTTATGAGCTGGTGAGGATCTACCTGGTGGAAAATGGCCGGGGGGTTCTGGCGGCTCAGTCATCGCGATCGGCTGCTCAATCCAATCCTCCCGCGCCAGACGCCCTATTGCAGAAGGTGCTCGCCGACCGTCAGACTATCATCCAGACAGTAGCCCAACCGGACAACCTGTCCAAACCCACCACCTGGGCATGTGTGCCGGTATTCCGCCAGGCTTCGGTCACCGGCGCCATCTGTGTCGCCAGCCAGCAGCCGGAACAGCTCACCTCGCATGATCTCGATCTCCTGGAAGTGCTGGCTGGACAGATGTCAGTGGCGCTGGAAAATACGCGCCTCTATGAGCAAATCCGCGCCCATGCAGATGAATTAGAGGAGACTGTCCACCAACGAACCACGGAGCTGGCCGAGTTATATGAATTAAGCCAGGAAATTGGCTTCAGCTTATCCTACGACGAGCTGCTGAAACTACTGCTGCGCCGTTTGCAAAATGCCTTCCACAACGATGTTGTCGCCGGCTATCTCTCTGGAAGCAGTATCGCCCCGCTGACCGTCACAATCACACGCCCGGTATCCACTCAGGCGATGAGCCAGATTAGCAAAATCATCTGGGATGTATTACAGGAAAATGACCAGGATACCAGCCCACCTCCCGAGCTGAATCTACAGGTGGTCAAACTGTCCGAGTACGATGACCTTGAAAGCTCGGAAGTGGAGCAATTAACCACCCTGATCACCGCCCCGATCTTCACCGGCAAGCGCCTGGCAGGGATGTTGATCCTGGGTAGCGAGCAGGCAGCTCCTTTCGATACCGAGCAATATCGCCTGTTGAATACCTTCGCCAACCAGGCGCGTACCGCAGTGCAGCGCCTGGAAGCAATTCTCACAGCCCAGCAGAAACATCTGGAACATCTGGTTCAGAATATTCCGATTGGCACCGTCTTGCTGGATGAAAACCTGAATATCCTGGTCGCCAACCCCCTGGGCCAGGAAATCCTGGCAGTGCTCTCCGACCAAACTGCGAACGCAAACCTGACGCAGTCAGGTCGTCTGCCGGTGAGTGAGCTGATCGAACGGCAGGATAATTCCCTGCCCCTGGTGATCGAGCTGGATGGGCTGCCGCGCCGGGTATTTGAAGCCCAGATCCGGCCGGTACAGGGAGAGATCCGCCAATGGGTGTTGACTTTACGTGAAGTCACCCGTGAGCGTGAAAGCCAGGAGCGCATCCAGAGCCAGGAGCGGCTGGCAACTGTCGGCCAGCTGGCGGCCGGGATTGCCCATGATTTCAACAACATCATGGCAGCCATCCTGGTGTATGCCGATTTGCTGCGTACCGATCCGAACCTGGCTGCTGCCAGCCGCGAGAAACTGGATATCATCGAGCGCCAGATCCAGCGCGCCGCCAGCTTGATCCGCCAGATCCTGGATTTCAGCCGCCGCTCGGTGATGGAACAGACAGATATTGATTTATTGCCATTCATTAAAGAGCTGGACCAGATGCTGGGGCGCGTGCTGCCTGAGAATATTCGCCTGGAGCTCAATTACCTGCCGGGATCGTATATGGTCAATGTCGATCCGACCCGGATGCAGCAGGTATTCATGAATCTGGCCTTGAACGCTCGCGATGCCATGCCACAGGGTGGGGTGCTGCAATTTGAGCTGGGGCAGGTGAATTTTGACAAACGCCATCCGGCGCCGCTGCCAGATATGCCAGAAGGTAAGTGGATCACTATTGCTGTGAAAGATAGCGGGCATGGCATTCCACCGGAAATCCGCCAGCACATTTTCGAGCCATTCTTCACCACCAAGCCGGTTGGCAAGGGCACCGGGTTGGGTCTGGCTCAAGTATATGGGATCATCCGCCATCACGATGGATATATCGATGTCCAGAGTAAGGTGGGGGCCGGCACTACTCTGCGGATCTATCTGCCGGCATTGGAAAAAACTACTGCCAGCCTGACGCCCGGTTTACCAGCTGCTGATCTGGTGGGCGCTGGAGAGACTGTCCTGGTTGTGGAAGACGACCCGGCTACCCGTGAAGCATTGCAAGCACTGCTGGAAGCCAAACAGTTCAATGTGCTCACGGCGCCCGATGGCCTCCACGGCCTAACCGTCTTTCAGCATTCAAAGCAGCCGGTCAGCCTGGTGATCAGCGATATTGTGATGCCAGAGATGGGTGGTATCGAGCTGTACACCCAGACCCACCAATTTCATCCTGAGACAAAGATGCTTTTTATCACCGGACACCCCCTGAATGAACAGGATCAGATCAAGCTGGAGCACAGCAGCATTCACTGGCTGCAGAAACCTTTTTCTGTGCGCGAGTTTAACCAGGCGGTCCAGGATCTCTTAGGCTCAAAACCAGCCGCATAATTCGCTTAATCGCATGCATCCGGCATTCCTGCTACTGCCGGTGCATCATCCGATATGAATGAAAACGATCAGGGGGATAGTTCTTTTATTTAGCAATCAACGATATAACCATGCTTAAGATCACCAGCACACCCATTGTAATAAAGGCGAGCTGCTGGACACGCAGGTTACGCTGCTCACGTTTGTTGAGTTGTTTCTTTGCTGCCATAATTAACTCCAAAAAAAATAATATTATTCCAGGTGGGCGCGCAGTGCATTCGCCAGAGCCGGGGTTATTCCTGGAATTGCCAGCAGCTCCTGGTCGCTGGCTGCCAGGATATTCTCGATACTGCCAAAGGACGCCAGCAGCGCTTTCCGCCGGGCAGGACCAATTCCCGGGACGGAATCCAGGCGGGAAGTCAATCCCAGGCGCGTCCGTTTATTACGGTGCGCCGTGATCGCCACCCGGTGGGCTTCATCGCGCACGCGCTGGATCAGATACAGTCCTTGAGAGTGGCGCGGCAGCACGATCGGCTGGCTGCGCCCCGGAATAAATAATTCTTCATTTTGTTTTGCCAGACCCGCCACCGGGATCTTATCCAGCAGATCATATTTTTCCAGCACGGCCACTGCCCGGCCAAGCTGTCCTTTGCCGCCATCGACCAGCAGAAGATCAGGGAGCCGGGCGAAGGCTTCATCCAGCTTCTTGCCCGGAGTCTCTTCGCTTTCCGTTCCAGCCTGCCAGCGCATGAAGCGCCGCGTCAAGACTTCTTCCATGGAGGCAAAATCATCCGGTCCGCTCACACTGCGGATATTGAAGCGCCGGTAGTTCTTTTTCGAAGGCACACCCTGCTCAAATACCACCATGCTCCCCACCGCCGAGGTGCCCTGTATATTGGAGATATCGTAACATTCGATCCGGTTCGGAGGCGCAGCCAGGCTCAATGCCTGCTGAAGCTCTGCCAGTGATTGCTCCTGGCGATGGCTATCTGCCTCCCACTGCGCCTGCAGGGCGCGCAGGGTATCGGCAGCATTCTCCGCCGCCATGGCAATCAGCTCCTGGGTCGGGCCTTCGTGAGGCACCATAATCTCCACTTTTTGACCGCCCCGCTTCTGGCTCAGCCACTGGCGAATTATCTGCAGCTCTTCGACTTCCTGGGGGAGCAGAAGCTGAGGTGGAACGGTGGGCGCTTGATCGTAAAACTGTTTGATAAATTCACCCAGCACATTGGCGTCCGGCAGGTCGGCAGCGCCCTCCATGAGAAAATAATCCCGCCCGATCAGCTTGCCGCCGCGAATAAAGAACACCTGCACGCAGGCTTCGCCATCGGTGCGCGCCATCGCCAGCACATCCGAATCAATATAGTCGGGTGAGACGACTTTCTGGCGCTCCACAACATTCTCAATTGCTCGCAGCTGGTCGCGCAGTGCGGCGGCTTTTTCGAAATGCAGCTCCTCGGCTGCCTTTTCCATCTCCAATTGCAGGCGCGAGACGACCGGCTCCGTCCGCCCATCCAGGAATTTGCCCAGGTCATCGATCATCTGGCGGTAATTGGCCTGCGTGATCGCTCCAATACAGGGCGCAGTGCAGAGCTTGATATCGAAATACAGGCAGGCGCGTTCGTCCTGGCCCGTGATCTGCCGGTCGCACGTGAGATACGGAAAGATCCGCCGCAACACATCCAGGGTCTGGTGAACCGCCCAGACGCTGGTGTACGGGCCATAATAACGCGAGCCATCTTCCACCATCTGGCGGGTTACCGTCACTTTCGGGAAGGGATCGGCCCAGTGAATTTTGATATATGGGTAGCGTTTGTCATCTTTCAGGCGCACGTTATAGTGCGGGCGGTGCTTTTTGATCAGGTTCATCTCCAGGATCAGGGCTTCCAGCTCAGAGCCGACCACGATCCATTCGATATCCTGGATTTTGCGAACCAGCTGGTAGGTTTTGGGATGCTCATGTGCCGCGCTGTGGAAGTACGATCGTACGCGGTTGCGCAGATTAATCGCCTTGCCGACATAAATCACCTTGCCGTTGCCATCTTTCATGATGTAACAGCCCGGCTTGATCGGCAAGCTATCCAAAATCCTCTCAACATGATCCGGTATTTTCATTGGCTGAATTTTAACACGCTCCGGGGCATGATTAAATGATGACTATCTAAGAAACCAATCCCTTGGGCTATTAATTGGGAATGCGCAGGCAATCCCCTGTATAATTAGGGAATGTCCGCTCCGCCATTAGAAAACATCGTGGGTAATTTATTACGCAAGCGCGGCCTGCGTCTGGCGGTTGCCGAATCATGCACCGGTGGGTTGGTGAGCCACCTGATCACCAATGTTCCCGGGTCGTCCACGTATTACATGGGCGGCGTCACCGCCTATGCCTATGAAGCCAAAGTCCGCCTGCTGGGTGTGAGCTGGCGAACCCTGGAGAAATACGGCGCAGTCAGCCAGGAGACGGTGATCGAGATGGCCTCCGGCGTACGCAAAGCGCTGGCAGCCGACATCGGCATTTCCGTCAGCGGTATTGCCGGACCCGGCGGTGGAACGCCTGACAAGCCGGTTGGCCTGACCTGGATTGGTCTGAGCACCGAAGGCGGCGAAGAAGCCTACCAGTATGTGTGGGAGGGCAACCGGCTGGCGGTAAAAGAAAAATCAGCCCGCCAGGTGCTGCGCTTGCTACAAGAGTATCTGGAGAGCCTTTAGGTGGACGAGGTCGAAGTACAGGTCCGCTATGACCCGACAGGCAAACTGAACCCGGTCGAATTCCGCTGGCGGGGACAAACTTTCTTCTTACATGCCATCGGCCGGCGCTGGAAAGACGGCCAGGGCTTGCATATTCTGGTGCAGGCTGGTCAGCAGGTCTACGAGCTGCTCTATCAGGCCGAGCATGAGCAGTGGTGGCTGGCTGGTAAACCTGATTTTCCACCGGTGGCTTAATCTTGTCCAGAAACCCATCGCCCCGCTTGAAATTAAGTTTCAGGCGGGGCGATTTCGTTTTCATGATCAGCGAGCAGGTCTACTGGCCCAGGCGGGCGCGTTCTTCTTCGACGATACTCTCTTCAAGCTTTCGAAACAGGGGAGCCGGCTGGACAAGCGCCTGGCCCGGTTCCAGGCAGCTGGGTTCCCAGCGCCCGGCAGCCGCGCCGGGGCGATAGCGCAGCACCTGATGGGCACCCAGGTTATCTGCGACGGTTTCGGTAAATTGCTCACCGAATAACGGCTGCTGATATCCCAGGTAGGTATTCAGCTTTTCGCTCGAGAAGGGCAGGAAGGGAGCCATCATCGTCTTGAGCGAATCGATGCAGCGCAATGCGGTATATACCGTGGTGGCTGCAGCTGGCTTATCGGTCTTGATCTCGAACCAGGGCGCAGATGTATCCAGGTATTTATTGACTTCGGAAGCCAGGCGGATCGCTTCGTTAAGAGCAGCGCGCAAGCGCACAGCCTTCAAATGCTCGCCCACTTCCTGGAAGCCTGCGTCCACCGCAGCCAGGATCGATTCATCCCCCGAGCGCAGCTCGCCCGGTTCGGGAACGACGCCATCCCAGTTTTTATAGGCGAACGCAAGGACACGATTTGCCAGGTTCCCCCAGGTGGCAACCAGCTCATCGTTATTGCGATGCACAAAGCCCAGCCAATCCCAGTCTGTGTCTTTGCTCTCGGGCATATTGACGGTGAGGTAGTAGCGCAAAGGATCGGGATCATAGCGCGCCAGGAAATCCAGCCCCCACACCGCCCAGTTCCGGCTGCCAGATATTTTCTTACCTTCCAGGTTCATAAATTCATTGGCGGGCACATCGTAAGGTAGGGTCAGAGGGGCATGCGGGCGTTCTTCAAAAATCTGAGAAAATGCTTCGCCGGCGCCAATCAGCTGCCCGGGCCAGATGACTGCATGGAAGGGGATGTTGTCTTTGCCGATAAAGTAATACGAGCGCGTTCTGGGTTCGGTCCACCAGTCATGCCAGGCGTCCGGGGAGCCTTCCAGACGCGACCATTCGATGGAGGCAGACAGGTAGCCGATGACCGCCTCGAACCAGACATACAGGCATTTTCCTTCCCAGCCCTCTACCGGCACCGGGACACCCCAGTCCAGGTCGCGGGTAATCGCCCTTCCATGCAGGGAGTTGGCCTGGATCTGTCCCAGGGATTGGCGCAACACGTTGGGGCGTAGATAGCTCTCCCGCTGGCGGAGAAATTCGACAATCCCGGGCTCGAGCCGGGCGAGGTCAAGATAAAAATGCTTTGTCTCGCGCAGCTCAGGGGTGGAGCCGTCGATTTTGGAGCGGGGATCGATGAGCTGGGTCGCATCCAGCAGCTCGCCACAGTTATCGCACTGGTCGCCGCGGGCGCTGGTATACCCACACAGGTAACATGTGCCCTCAACGTAACGGTCGGGTAAGAACCGGTTCTGGTTTGGAGCAAACCACTGCTGCTGGCTTTCGGTGTAAAGAAAGCCATTTTCCTGGAGGGCCAGGAAAATCGCCTGGGAGGTTCGGATGTGATTTTCCGTATGGGTACTGGTGAACAGATCATAGGCCAGCCCCAGTTTTTGGAAAAGCTCCAGGAAACCAGTATGGAAGCGTTCATAGACAGCCACAGGAGTGCTGTTTTCTGCATCTGCACGCACCGTAACCGGAGTGCCATGTGAGTCCGAGCCAGATACCATGAGCACCCGGTTGCCAGCCAGGCGGTGGTAGCGTGCAAAGATATCCGCCGGTAAATAAGAGCCGGTGATATTGCCGACATGGATCAAAGAATTGGCATAGGGCCAGGCTGCGCTGACTAAAATATTCTCGGTCATGGGAACCTCCGGAACCATCAAATTTCTGGACTGCACTCGAGTGGGTGCAGGCCGTGGCGTGTGGTTTTTATGCAAAGAAAAGGGCTGTCCATCCGGACAGCCCTGGCATTCAGATCGTTGGTGTCTCAGCACCCGGTCTGGAATCGGTTGGCTGCCCTCAGGGGGACGCGCAGGCACATCGACGTGGACATTTCAT
>JAJZSS010000011.1 GCA_021849525.1 Chloroflexota bacterium | reverse complement strand
CCCGCCTGGCAGTGGTCGGTCGCTGGCATATCCTGTTGGTTTCCTCCGGATTGAATATTTCCTACTGGCAAAGCCTGCGGATCACCTTCGCAGGCTTGTTTGCCTCCAACTTCTTGCCTACCACCATCGGTGGGGATGTGGTCAGGCTGGCAGGCACAGTGCAGCAGCGGCTGGATCCAGCAATTGCCGCGGCATCTCTGGTCGTCGACCGGCTGGTAGGCCTGGCAGGGATGTTATTGGCAGTACCTTTTTGCCTCCCAGGTGTCATCCAGGCGGATCTGTTTAATCAGCTTCCAACCAGCCAGCAGCCAAATTCCTACCCGGGATTCGTGATCTCGGCGCCCATCCAAAAAATATACCGGAAAACCGGGGAGATTCTCAAACGCCTGTTCTCCGCCGCTGGGATCTGGCTCCGCCAGCCACGCAGCTTGCTGATTTCATTGATTTTTACCTGGATCAATATGCTTTGCTTGTTTGGGATTCTGGACCTGCTATTGGACGATCTGGAAAAACCAATCAGTTATTGGTTAATCGGAGGCTTATATGCCCTGGTTTATTTGTTTACCCTGATCCCAATTTCGATAAATGGCTATGGATTACAAGAAGTATCTATGACCTTTTTATTTAATCAAGTCGCTGGTGTCTCACTCCCCACCGCTCTGACTGCCGCGCTTCTTTTTCGCACCTTAATGATTGCAACCAGCTTACCCGGGGCGATTTTTGTGCCAGGAATGCTCACCAGGGTACCCCAGACTTCAAGCGCTCCGAAAGCCTGAACAGTACTGTATGTCAAATAACCGTATTCTTCGTCAAGTCCAGCTTCTTCTGGCCGGAACGCTCCTTCTACAAGGCTATGCATTCTTCCGGTTATTCCGCTCCCCTTATGCCAGCGGTATCCTGTGGATTTCCAAACGCTGGTTAGTCATCTTTGGAGCAGCCGGGCTGCTCACACTGAGCCTGCTGATCTTGTTCGTGCTTACCTTTACCTCAGCTCGCCAGAAAGTTTTCGACGCATACAGCTGGCTTGGGAGTCGCCTGGCTCGCCTGGGCAAATGGAACTGGTTGATTTATACTGCGCTTTTTGGGCTCTTCTCAATCGTCGTGCTGGGTCCAGCTGGCCGGTACGTGAACAATCAGTACGTTCGGATTTATTTATTCTGGCTGAGCATCCTGGTGGGAACCATTCTCTTGCAGGCTGCTGGATGGCAGCAGCCCTGGTTGGTTCGTCTGGCAGCCACGGCTCTGGCAGGGGGCTTTCTTTATCGGGTGGCCGCCTATCTTCCCGAGATTACGAATTACCCACTCTCGTTAGGATGGTCTGAAGCCAGCCGCTATTATTATGCATCGCTATACCTTGCCCCTCAAATTTACGGTAAGCAGGTACCCCTGACCGTTTTACATCCCAGCCGGTATCTGATGCAGGCGGTTCCTTTTCTCATTTCGAATGCACCAATCTGGCTGCATCGCTTCTGGCAAGTCTTTCTGTGGATCGTGGTTACCCTGCCGACTGCCTGGCTGGCCGCCCGCCGGGTAACACCCGCCCGATCCTGGTTGCGACGGACCGTGACTGCCTGGAGCTTTTTATTTCTGCTCATGGGTCCGGTTTACTATCATTTATCGATGATCGTTTTACTGGTCCTATGGGGTTTCGACCGGAATAAGTTCTGGCGTACGACCGCCATCGTATTGGCAGCCTCAGTCTGGGCCGGGATCAGCCGGATCAACTGGTTCCCCATGCCAGCGATGCTGGCAGCGACTTTATATGTCCTGGAGGAACCGGTGGGAACCCAGCCTCTTTGGAAGTATCTCGCACCGATCGTCGGGTGGGGCTTGTCTGGTCCCCTGGCAGCCCTCGGCGCCCAGACCGCCTATTCCCGGCTTTCCGGGAATCCACCTGAGCAATTCGCCAGCAGCTTTTCATCTGATTTGCTCTGGTATCGCCTGCTACCCAATCCAACCTACCCTACCGGCATTCTCTTGTCTGCAGCAATCGTTATCTTGCCTTTGCTTGGGCTGATCTACCTCCGAACCAGGCAAAGCCCCGCCAGGCTCCATTGGATCCGCTGGACGAGCCTTGCCGGGATGCTCCTGATCTTGCTGATCGGTGGTTTGGTTGTGAGCGTTAAAATCGGTGGAGGCAGCAACCTGCACAATTTGGATGCATTGCTTTCTCTACTAATGGTTGTGAGCCTGTATTTCCTCTTCGACTGTGCGGTTCCAGAACCACCTATTACAAACGAAATATTACACAAGCCTTCCGTCGAATTTAAAGTCTCAAATCAAATCCAGCAAATCCTGCTGGGGATCTGTATCTTAATCCCCATCCTTTCCGCCCTGGCCTATGGCGGTCCCATATCAATTGTAGATGATCCGACACTAAGCCAATCGATGGATCGTCTCCAACGGTTCATCGAGGAGGCGAGAAATGAGCCAGGTGATATCCTGTTCATAACGGAACGCCAGTTACTCACCTTCAAAACGATTGAGGGAGTAAAACTCGTGCCGGATTATGAAAAGGTCTTTTTGATGGAAATGGCGATGGCTGGCAATCCAGCCTACCTGGATCAATTCAAACAGGACCTGGTTAATCGGCGTTTCTCCATGATCGTAACAGAGCCACTATTCATCAACTACAAAGGATCTGCAACTGCTTTTGGCGAAGAAAATGACGCCTGGGTAAAACATGTTGCTGAACCCGTTCTGTGCACCTATAAAGCCCATAAATTCTTACGCGACATCCGCGTGCAACTGCTGGTTCCGCGTGAGGCACCCGGCAACTGCCCATAATACAAGGCTGGATTATTCTATTGGTTATTTAGATCACAAGCCTGTGTTATAATTCAGAGATTGAATTTTAGATTATGACTGCAATTCAAACTCAAACCGATTCCGACCGCGAATTAGTCCTCCTCGAACAGATCGAGACCAATCCGGATGTCACCCAGGCTTCGCTGGCCGGCCAGTTAGGCGTCGCCGTGGGGACTGTAAATTGGCATCTCAAGCGATTAATCTCAAAGGGGTATGTCAAAGTCAAACGCGCCCAGCGTCGGAAGCTCCGCTATATCATCACGCCAGAAGGCATCGCGTTCCGAGCCCGTTTGACAGTTAATTACATTGAAACCTCCATGCGCTTATATCGCCGGATTCGCCAGCATGTCAGCGAATTGTTAGCTGCTGCCCGGCAAGCCGGTTATGACCAGGTACGGATTGATGGAGACGGGGATATTGGCGATATCTGCCGGTTGACTTGTATTGAAATGGGTTTCAAGCTAAAAGATGAAGATGATATACCTGTGTTGGAAGTGCGCGGGGCACGAGTATCGCTGCGGATGAAGGAAAACAAATGACCCAAAATTCAACCGCTTCGCATGTTGTGATTACAGGAGCAGCCGGATATATCGGTTCATTATTGACCGGCTACCTACTTCATCATGGCTACCAGGTCACCGCCATCGATGATTTGCTTTTCGGCGGCGAATCGCTCCTCGCCTATCTGCCTCATCCTAACTTCAATTTTGTGAAGGCCAATGTATGGGATCCGCGCGTGATCAAGAATGCGGTGCGTCCGGATGCACCCTCCCCCTTTGCGCTGGTACACCTGGCTGCAATCGCCGGATTCCCTGCTTGCCAGGCGGTCGGACGCCAGGTTGCCTGGCGCTACAATGTTGAAGCCACCCAACGCGTCTATGACCAGGCTGAACAACTCGGCATTGAACGATTTATTTATGCCTCGACTTATTCCACGTATGGCCTCTCACCCAATGGCGAGCCAGTCACTGAAGATTCTCCGCTCAATCCCCAATCCTTATATGCTGAGACCAAAATAGCCGCCGAGCGCTTCCTGCTTAACCAGGCAGGACTGAACTGCCGCCCGGTGATTTTCCGCATAGCTACCCTTTATGGGCTTTCTCCACGCATGCGTTTCGACCAGATCATCAATCAATTTGTTCTTGAAGCCTACAGCCGCCGCGAGCTGTTGATTTACCAGCGCGGCTATTCGCGCTCATATGTCCATATCCAGGACATTATGCATGGGATCTTGCTTGGCCTCGAAAGTCCGCTGGATAAGATTGGCGGGCAGGTCTACAACATGGGATCTGAAAAGGGCAATTATACAAAGGATCAGATTGTTGCCCTGGTATTAAAACGCCTGCCAGAGACTGCTGTCCAATATAAAGATATGACCTTCGGTGGAGATATGCGCGATATCAGTGTGTCGTTTGAAAAAATTCACCGTGAGCTGGGCTTCAACCCAACCTTAACAGTGGACGATGGGATCCGCGAAGTATTAAATGCCTTGCGCACGGGAATCATCAGCGAACCCAAAGATTCTCGCTACCGGAATGCACAGTTCATTGTTCAGTAATTTACCTTTTTTCATGGAGCATTAAATGTCTGTTGAACCATTTCACCCTGCATCGAATACGTTTTGGGCAAACAAGCGTGTGATCGTCACCGGCGGCGCTGGATTTTTGGGGTCGTTCGTCACCGAAAAACTTCAGCAGCGCGGTGCAGCAGAGATCATTGTTCCTCGCATCGAACAATATAACCTGGTTCAGCCGGCGGATATCGAGCGGCTGTATAACGACTCGCTGTCCACTCATCCGGATAAAAAACTTGAAACCATCGTCATCCACCTGGCAGCTTTGGCTGGCGGAATTGGCGCTAATCGAGCCCGCCCGGCAGATTTCTTCTATATCAATCTGATGATGGGTGTTCAGTTGATGCACCAGGCATGGGTGAAGGGGATCGAAAAATTTGTCGCCATCGGCACCATCTGCGCCTATCCCAAGTTCACCCCGCTGCCATTTCGCGAGGAAAATTTGTGGGATGGGTATCCAGAAGAAACCAATGCCCCCTACGGGCTGGCAAAAAAGATGCTCCTTGTCCAGGCACAAGCCTACCGTGAGCAGTATGGTTTCAATGCCATTTACCTGCTTCCTGTAAACCTGTACGGGCCGCGCGATAACTTTAACCTGGAAACCTCACATGTGATACCTGCCCTGATCCATAAATGCATTGCAGCTCAGGAACGCGGCGACGACCAGATTACGCTATGGGGAGACGGCACTCCAACGCGTGAATTCCTGTATGTCGAAGATGCGGCGGAAGGGATTTTGCTGGCTGCCGAGCGTTACAACCAGAGCGAGCCGGTCAACCTGGGTTCGGCGCAGGAGATTTCGATCAAGAACCTGGCGGAGCTGATCGCCAGGCTGACCGGTTTTGAAGGGAACCTTGTCTGGGATCCCAATAAACCGAACGGGCAACCACGCCGGGCGTTGGATGTCCACCGGGCAGAACAGTATTTCGGTTTTCGCGCTCAGATGCCGTTCGAAGAAGGTTTACGGCGAACAATTGAATGGTACCGCCAGAACCAATCCCGAAAGTGATCAAAAGATCAGGACAAACGAGTAATTATGGCAGAAACGACATTAAGCAGGCAAGACCAGCCTGAACAGGTTGTCTTACTCAAGCCCTCGAAAGGCTGGATTGCTCTTAACCTCAAAGATTTGTGGCTCTATCGCGAGCTGATCTATTTCCTCACCTGGCGAGATGTGATCGTGCGCTACAAACAGACCGTCCTGGGTGCTGCCTGGGCGATCATCCAGCCGGTGATCAACATGCTGGTGCTGAGCTTTATCTTTGGCAACCTGGGCAAGCTCTCAACAGAGGGCTACCCGCGCCCGATCTTCACCTTTGCAGCCTTATTGCCCTGGGGTTTATTCAGCAAGGCGCTCTCGGATACCGGGCGCTCTATGCTCTCCAACCGCAATATGATCACCAAGGTATATTTTCCACGCATGATCATCCCGCTCTCTTCGATCCTGGGCGGTCTGGTAGACTTTGCAATCCAGTTCCTGGTATTGGTGGGGATGATGATTTACTTTAAATTCACTCCAACCGCTGGAATCTGGACTCTGCCGTTATTTTTAATGCTGGCGCTGGCAACTGCTCTCGGAGTTGGACTGTGGCTTTCGGCTTTAAATGTGCTTTACCGGGATATCAACTATATCCTGCCATTTCTCACCCAATTCTGGTTATTACTGACCCCGGTCGGATATTCGATCGGTGAAATATCTCCTCAATGGCAGCTTCTTTATTCACTGAATCCCATGGTCGGAGTCGTGCAAGGGTTCCGCTGGGCAATTCTGGGCACGGACCCTCCAAGCTGGATCTCCCTCGGAATCTCGGTGGGTATCTCACTGATTTTACTGGTCAGCGGGATGTATTATTTCCGCCGGATGGAACGCACTTTTGCGGATATGGTCTGAGACAAACAAACCGAGAAAATAAATTCAGGAAAACGGTATGAGTGAATACGCGATTCGCGTTGAAAATCTGGGTAAACGGTATATGATCGGTGCTCAAACCGAGCGCTATAAGACGCTACGCGACAGCCTGACCGACCTCGCACACTTGCCGGGTGAAATTATGCGGCGCGGGGTTGGTAAGCCCAAACAAGAAATCTGGGCATTAAAGGATGTTTCTTTTGAGGTCAAAAAAGGAGCCGTGCTGGGTGTCGTTGGGCGCAATGGCGCAGGGAAGAGCACTCTGCTTAAGATCCTGTCTCGAGTCACAGAGCCCACGGAAGGTTTTGCTGAGATCCATGGGCGGGTAGGTTCACTTCTGGAAGTTGGTACCGGATTTCACCCAGAGCTGACCGGGCGTGAAAATATCTCTTTGAATGGCGCGATCTTAGGAATGAAGCGCAAAGAGATCGAACAGAAGTACGACGAAATTGTGGAATTTTCGGGCGTGGAAAAATTTATCGATACCCCGGTCAAGCGTTATTCCAGCGGGATGTACCTGCGCCTGGCTTTTGCGGTAGCAGCCCATATGGAGCCTGAAATCCTGGTGGTCGATGAAGTCCTGGCTGTCGGCGATGCAGAATTCCAGCGTAAATGCCTGGGAAAAATGAGCGATGTCGCCCATGAAGGGCGCACTGTGCTGTTCGTCAGCCACAATATGTCTGCTATCCTGCGCCTGACCGAAGAAACTATCGTGTTGGAAAAAGGCCAGGTTGCTTACCGGGCTCCGACCAACGAAGCCGTAGATTATTATCTGACTTCTGGCTTTGCCCAAACCGGTGAGCGCTGCTGGCATGCAGACGAAATACCCGCCGAATCTACCCCCTTCAAACCAGTAGCCCTCAGGGTCTGCAATCCCCAGGGGGCAGTTGCCGAGACCATTCGCTCAGTCGAGCCATTTACGATTGAGATGGAATATGAGCTCACAGCACCCATTACGGGTTTACGGGTCGGGGTGTATTTACTGTCCACCCACGGTGAGCACATCTTTACCAGCTTCGATACGGATAATGCGAACGAGTACAACCGCTATATGACGCGTCCGGCCGGGCGATACATCAGCCGTTGCAAAATTCCAGCGGACGTCCTCAATGATGGTCGTTATATCCTGGGTGTAAACGCCAGCTCGTTTCGAGTCAAGCGCTATTTCCAGGACGAATACGCCCTATCTTTTACGGTAGATTCAACCGGCGCGCCGGGCATGCAGTGGGCAGAACCCCGCCCCGGTCCGGTTCGCCCACGCCTGGGTTGGGATATCGAGGAGATCGGCTGATGCCTATGAACAAGAAGGCTATCAAGGAGCTGCTGGGTGAGGTTCCGTTGACCGCGGAGCTTTACTGGCAGATCCGCCAGCAAGGACGTCCACTCAGCAAGAGCGGGTCCTTACGCCGCACCCAAAAACACCTCCCCGGCTGGATCTCTCAGGCTCTCGCCAGCCGCGCTGCATATCCCCCCGGTCAGCGGGTGATGCTTTTCAGCACCTTGCGGTATTGGATCGAATATAATACCTTACTGGCCGTGAGCCTGGCCGGGTTAGGTCACAAGGTTTATCACACCTACTTGCCCTATACCAACTGGCAGAAACATATCAACCGCTTTGATTTGCGCCGCCAGAATGCATACCTTCAGAGCATCCTTAAGCCTTGCGAATCGATCCTTGATCCTCTCTCTCTTTTGGAGCAGAAATCCGAGCCAGCGCTTTTGCCGCAGAACATTCAAGAAGCTGTGCAAGAAGTATCGCTAAGGGATGTTCAATACAGCCTGCAACTGGAAGATGTCGATCTGGATAACCCGGCCACGCCATCCGGCCAACTATACCAGCTCCGTCTGGAGCGCAATACCCAGGCAGCCCGGCAATTCATCAACTGGATTCAGTCCTACCAGCCGGACATTATCATCACCCCGAATGGGATGATCCTTGAGATGGGAATACTCTACCAGGTAGCGCGTGCCCTGAAGGTACCGGTTGTTACCTATGAATTTGGCGAACAACGCGACCGCATCTGGCTGGCTGGCAACGCTGAAGTCATGCGCCAGGATACCAGCGAGCTGTGGACTGCCCGCCAGAACGAGCCCCTTGACGAAAATCAGTGGCAGCAAGTCCAGCAGCTATTCGCCTCCCGCCAGCGTGCGAGCTTATGGGAGAACTTTTCGCGGCGCTGGCAGGGCCAGCCCAGCGTGGGTGGGGAGCGCGTGCGCCAGGAGCTAAAACTGGATGATCGCCCGATCGTTCTGCTGGCTGCCAATGTGATTGGTGACAGCCTGACCCTCGGACGGCAGGTCTTCAGTGCCAGCATGACTGAATGGCTGCAGCGAACTGCCCGTTACTTTGTCAGCCGGCCAGAAGTGCAGCTGATTATTCGCATCCACCCGGGTGAGCGCTATACAAAAGGACCATCAGTCGCCGATGTTGTCCGTCAGGTGCTACCCGATCTCCCGGACCATTTTCGGCTGGTAGAGGCGAACGATCCGATTAACACTTACGACCTGGTGGAATTCGCCGACCTGGGTCTGGTCTACACCACTACTGTGGGCATGGAAATGGCGATGAGTGGCGTTCCGGTCATCGTTGCCGGACAAACCCATTATCGCGGCAAAGGTTTTACCGTCGATCCCAGCAGCTGGCAGGAATATGAAACGTTCTTAAGCCAGATTTTGGCCGATCCAGGCGCCTTCAGACCGGAACGAACCCGAGTTGAGCAGGCCTGGAATTACGCTTACCGCTTCTTTTTTGAGTATCCAACTCGCTTCCCCTGGCACTTGTTACACTTCTGGAATGAATTAGAATCCTTGAGCGTGGAAAATACACTTTCAGCGGCTGGCCAGGCAGAATTTGGTCCGTCCTTTGAGTTTCTGCTTGGCAAACCCAGACCCTGGGCAATCGATAACCAGACCAATGCAAATGGCCTCCTCACACCAGCCAGTGCAGTAAAATCTGAAAAACGGGTTGCTGAAATAAAATGACCAGCGAAACAGATATCAAAAAACAGGTGCGTGAATTTTACGACCAGGTAGGCTGGCAGCTGGTGGGCGAAGATACCTACCAGAACGCCCATTACGAGGACCTGCGCCCGGTCGCACGCCAGTATATCCACAACTGCCACCTTCGTGTGCTGCGCCACCTGCTGCCGTCCGGTAAGTATCTCCTGGATGCAGGGTCTGGTCCTATCCAGTACCCGGAATATCTGGAGTACTCGCGCAAACACCAATACCGGGTGTGTGCCGATATTTCGATCAAAGCACTGCAAGAGGCTCGTACTCGCATTGGCAACCAGGGCCTGTTCGTCGTATGCGACATTGCCAACTTACCCTTCAGATCAGATGTCTTCAGTGGTGAAGTTTCACTGCATACGATCCATCACCTGCCAGAGAACGAGCACCTTCAGGCTTATCAAGAACTGTACCGGGTCTTAGAACCTGGCAGCTCAGCCGCGATTGTCAATGGCTGGCCAGCACCCCGCCTGATGCGCTGGGCAGATCCTTTGATTAAATTTGGCAATCGTATCCGCAATGTCTTTAAACGACTGGGTGGGCGGACACCCGAAATTCAAAAGGTCAATAAGAAAAACCGCCAGGCACACAATAATGATGAAACCGCGAAAGGCACGTTCACCAATCGCCACGATGCAGCCTGGATCCGGAGTGTGGTCGGGGCGCAAATGCCATTGGAGATCTTTGTCTGGCGCAGCGTCAGTGTACGCTTTATGCGCAGCCTGATCCACCCATCCCTGGGAGGCCGCTTCGGGCTGGGATTGATTTACGCCCTGGAAGAACGCTGGCCGCGCTGGTACGGCGAAAATGGGCAGTACCCGCTCATCGTGATTCGCAAACCTGTCCAAAAACAATAATACGTGTACGCTGCTGTTATGGGAGTTGATATGGATTGGAAAGACAAGATTGTGCTCGTCACCGGTGGATCCGGCTCGTTTGGAAAAAAATTCATTCGCCTGTTGTTGGATGAAATTCATCCGGCGAAAATCATCGTTTTCAGCCGCGACGAGCTGAAACAGCATGAAATGCGGGTGCACGGTTACGATGATCCACGATTGCGCTATTTTATTGGTGATGTGCGCGACCGTGATCGCTTGATTCGGGCGATGAACGGCGTGGATATCGTGGTGCATGCGGCAGCCCTCAAGCAAGTGCCGGCCTGCGAATACAATCCAATGGAAGCCATCAAGACCAATATTTTGGGCAGCAGCAATGTAATTGATGCAGCTTTAGATGCAGGTGTGGAACGCGTGCTCGCCCTCAGCACGGACAAAGCCGTCAATCCGGTCAACCTCTACGGGGCGACCAAGCTGGCTGCTGAGAAGCTCTTCGTGCAAAGTAACTCGTACGCAGCCGGCTCGGCGACCCGCTTCAGCTGTGTGCGCTACGGCAATGTGGTGGGCAGCCGCGGCAGCGTGGTCCCCATTTTTTTGCTGCAACGTAACAATGGCAAACTTACCATCACCGATGAGCGCATGACCCGTTTCTGGCTGACCCTGGAACAGGGGGCGCGCTTCGTCATCCGCTGTATTGAACAAATGCGCGGCGGTGAGGTATTCGTGCCCAAGATCCCCTCCACGCATATCATAGACCTGGCTCGCGCCATTGCTCCCCAGGCAGAGATCGATGTGATCGGTATTCGCCCCGGCGAGAAACTCCATGAAGTTCTGATCCACGAAGATGAGGCTCGCTCAACCATTGAATTGGCAGATATGTTTGTCGTCCAGCCCAGCGGCTCCTTGTGGTTCGGCCGGGACTGGGAAAAACTGGGCAATGCCCTTCCAGAAGGTTTTCGCTATAGCAGCGACAACAATCCGCATTGGCTGAATCAGGAAGAGATCCAGGCAATGGTGGCTCCGATCGAGACCGAGATCAGTAACGGCAATTTGAGCTAAGCAAGTTAACCGGGTGGAAATATTTTTCCCGGTAAATTAACAATCCGATAAAATCGATGACGGAGAAAGGTCATGCGCATCCTCGTCACAGGAGCCAGCGGTTTGCTCGGCGCAAACCTGGCGCTGGAGGCGGCGAAAGACCACACCGTCTTTGGGCTGGTGAATTCGCTGAATCTGCACCCCACTGCCTTTCAGGTGCTGCAGGGCGACCTGGCAGAAGCAGGCATGATCGAAGCGGTGTTGGATCACACCCAACCAGATTGGGTGATCCACTGTGCAGCGCTGGCGAATGTGGATGCCTGCGAGAATGACCCGGCCCGGGCGGTGCAATTGAATACGGAAGTACCTCGCAAACTGGCGCAGCATGTCGCCAGGGGCGGAGCGCGCCTGGTGCATGTTTCTACCGACGCAGTTTTCGATGGCGTCAAAGGCAATTACGTGGAGAATGATCCGCCCAACCCCTTGAGTGTGTATGCTCGCACCAAGCTGGAAGGGGAGCGCGCCGTAGCAGAGACTGATCCGGAAGCAATTATCGGCCGGGTCAACCTCTTCGGCTGGAGTCCTTCGGGCAAACGCAGCCTGGCCGAGTGGTTTTTCAATAATTTGGGCGCTGGTAAAGCGGTAATGGGTTTCACCGATGTGTACTTTTGTCCATTACTGGCAAACGACCTGGGGAACCTCTTCCTGGCTATGCTTCAGAAACAGCTGCACGGCCTGTATCATGTCGTAGCCAGAGACAGCCTGAGCAAATATGCTTTTGGAGTGAAGCTGGCCAATCTGTTCAATTTCGATGCCGGGCTTATCCGCCCCACCTCGGTCAATGATTCTGGACTGGCTGCACCCCGTTCGCCCAATTTGACGCTCAACACCAATAAATTAACCCAGGCGCTGGGAGTTCCCCCGCCAACCATTCAGCAGGGATTGAACAGCTTCAATCGATTGTACGAAGAAAAATACCCCCAAAGACTCAGGGAGATGCTATGAATATCCAGATCGGCAGCCATACGCTTGGCCATACTCATCCGACCTACTTCATCGCCGATATCTCAGCCAATCATGATGGCAGCCTGGACCGCGCCAAACTGCTCGTGCGCCTGGCATTGCACCATAGAGTGC